>JAKSOK010000042.1 GCA_024405615.1 Phascolarctobacterium sp. | reverse complement strand
GTCTTCTGATTGCTCCTAACTTTGCTTTAGGTGCAGTTGTAATGATGAAATTAGCTTGTGAAGCTGCTAAATATTTCAGTGATGTAGAAATCATTGAAAAGCATCACGATCAAAAACTGGATGCTCCTAGCGGTACTGCAATCATCACTGCTCAAAAGATTGCTGAAGTACGTCAAGCTCATAAACAAGGTCATCCGGAAGAAAAAGAAACTATGGCAGGTGTACGTGGTGGCGATTACGAAGGTATCCGTATCCACAGCATGCGTTTGAAAGGTTATGTAGCTAGCCAAGAAGTTGTATTTGGTGGACAAGGCGAAACCTTAACCATTAGCACTGATCCCGTTAGCCGTGAATGCTATATGCCAGGTGTTGCATTAGCATGCAAAAAGATTATTGACAAAACCGGTTTAGTATACGGTTTAGATAAATTACTTTAAGGAAATTAACCCCTTGGGTAAACATAATTTAAATGAGGTAGGAGAGATATTATGAAAAAGTACAATGTAGCAATTTTAGGCGCAACCGGCGCTGTTGGTGGCGAATTTATCCGCTTAATTGAAGAACGTGACTTCCCGTTTGCATCCTTAAAACTGTTAGCTTCCGCTCGTAGTGCAGGTACTGTTTTAAAGGTTAAAGGTGTAGATTATGTTGTTGAAGAAGCTAAGCCGGAATCCTTTGACGGCATTGATATTGCTCTGTTTGCTGGTGGCAGCATTTCCAAGACTTTAGCTCCGGAAGCTGCAAAACGCGGTGCAGTAGTTATCGATAACTCCAGCACCTTCCGTATGGATCCTGAAGTTCCTCTGGTTATTCCTGAAATTAACCCTGAAGACATTAAATGGAATAAGGGTATCATTGCTAACCCCAACTGCTCCACAATTATCATGCTGATGGCTCTGAAACCCTTGCATGATTTAGCTAGAATTAAACGTATCGTTGTTTCCACTTACCAAGCAGTTTCTGGCGCTGGTAAAGAGGGTATTGACGAATTAACTGATCAAGTTAAAGCTTATGCTGAAGGCGAAGAAATGATTGCTAAAATTCTGCCTAGCGCTTCTTTAGCTAAACATTATCCTATTGCTTTCAACCTGATTCCTCAAATTGACGTATTCCTGGATAACCTGTATTCCAAGGAAGAAATGAAAATGGTTAATGAAACCAAGAAAATTTTCCACGACGATGAAATGCGCATTACTGCAACTACCGTTCGCGTTCCTGTATATCGTTCTCACAGTGAATCCGTTAACATCGAATTTGAACATGATCTGGAATTAGAAGATATGCGTAAAGCTATTGATGCATTCCCGGGCGTACAAATGATGGACGACTTGGAAAATCAAATTTATCCTATGCCTCTGTACACCTCTGAAAAATATGACTGCTTTGTAGGTCGTCTGCGTCGTGACTTCTCCAATCCTAACACCTTCAATCTGTGGGTAGTAGGTGACCAAATCCGTAAGGGCGCTGCATTGAATGCTCTGCAAATTGCAGAAGTTATGATTGAAAACGACTGGGTTAAGTGAGTCGCCGATTCGTTTGCAAGCTGAAGGTGTAGCAAAGAATCGTGCCAGCGAACTTATATCTTAAATGCGATTGAATAATGAGCATTTAAGATGAAAAAAGGATTTTTGTTAAAATTAATATAAGGACAAATTTTAGATGAAGATTATTGTACAAAAATATGGCGGTACTTCTGTTGCTTCTGAAGAAGCACGTATCGCTGTAAAAGATAAAGTTCAACAAGCTATTCGTAATGGATATAGCCCTGTTGTTGTTGTTTCTGCTATGGGTCGTAAGGGGGCACCCTATGCAACTGATACTTTGATCAGCGTTTTAAAAGAAGCTAATCTGAGTGTTAATGTTCGTGAAATGGATGTTATGATGGCCTGTGGCGAAATCATTTCTTCCTGCGTCATGGCTGCAACCTTGCAAAAGTTTGGTATTAATGCAACTGCTTTAACTGGCGGTCAAGCTGGTATTATCACAGATAGTACTTTTGGTGCAGCTCGTATTAAAACCATTAAAACTTCTGCTTTGATGCATTTGTTGGAATCTGGCATTATTCCTGTTGTATGCGGGTTCCAAGGCGTTACAGAAAATAATGGTCGTTTAACTACCTTAGGTCGTGGTGGTAGTGATACTACTGGCGTAGCCTTAGGTGCTGCTTTAAAAGCAGATTTCGTTGAAATCTATACTGATGTTGAAGGCATTATGACTGCTGATCCTCGTATTGTATCCGATACCCATATTATGGATACCGTTTCTTATACTGAGGTTTGTCAAATGGCTAATAACGGTGCTAAGGTTATCCATCCGCGTGCAGTTGAAATCGCTATGCGCAATAATCTTCCTGTTTATGTAAAATCTACCTTTAGTGATGCTCCTGGTACTCTAATTACTAACGTTGCTGATCTTGCAGGTGGTGTAGGTGATGCTGTGGTATCTGACAAGATTGCCAGTGGTATTGCCCATGAAACTGATTTAGTTCAATTTTGTGTTGAGTTAGACCCTAAAAATATTTCTGCAGGTCGTAACCTGTTTGAAGATTTGGCTAATCATGGCATTAGCGTAGGTTGTCTGAATCTTTCTGAGAATGGAGCAAAATTCTGTGTTTACTCTAAAGACTCTTTCCATACAGAAGAAGCTCTTATGACTTCTCAGGTTAAATATACTATGAATACTGGTTGTGCCAAGGTTACTGTCGTAGGTACCAATATGGATGGTGTAGCTGGTGTTATGTCTACTTTTGTTTCTGCTTTAGTTTCCAATGGTATTAGCATTCTGCAAACTATGGATTCTGATGTTACTATCTCTGCTATTGTTAAAGAAGATAAGGTTAAAGAAGCAGTAAACGCTTTACATAAGGCTTTCGGTTTATAATATACGATTACGAGAGAGGTGCAATTTTTATGCAAAAGCCGTATTTTGGCCGTTTAATGACCGCAATGATTACCTGTATGAATGAAGATGGCAGCATTAATTATGATACTTGTGCTGCTCATTCTGAATGGTTATTAGAAAATGGTAGTGATGCTATTCTGGTAGAAGGCACTACTGGTGAAACTCCTACCTTTACTCAAGAGGAAAAATTAGCTTTAATCGATGCTGTATGCAAACGTATTGGTGGCAAAGCTCCTATTATTGTAGGCGCAGGTTCTAATAATACTGCAGCAACCGTTGCTTACTGCAAAGAAATTGAAGAAAAATTCCCTGATGTAAAAGGTCTGTTAATTGTAGGTCCTTACTACAATAAACCTACTCAAGAAGGCTTCTATCAACACTTTGCTGCTATTGCTAAAGCTACTAAGCTGCCCATCATTGTATATAATGTTCCTGGCCGTACTGGCACTAACATTTTACCCGCAACTGTTGCACGTTTAGCAAAAGAGTTTGACAATATCGTTGCTGTTAAAGAAGCTGCTGGTAATGTTTCTCAAACTGCAGAACTCTATCGTTTAGTTCCTGAAGACTTCTCCATTTACAGTGGCGATGATGGTTTGATTCTGCCGTTCATGGCAGTTGGCGCTGTTGGTCTGATTTCTGTACTTTCCAACATTGGCGGTAAACCTTTGAACGATGTAATGGATGCTTTTGAAGCTGGTAACGTTAAATTAGCTGCAGACTTGAATAAGACCATGGTTCCTTTGGCAAATGCAATGTTTGTAGAAAGCAATCCTATTCCTATTAAGGCTGCTGTAACTAAGGTTACTCCTTTCAACGCTGGTGCTCCTAGACTGCCGTTAGTTCCCATTAGCGAAGCTGGCGAAGCTAAACTGGATGCTGCTTTAAAAGCTGCTGGTTTACTGTAATTATCTAAATAGAGAACTGACATCCTAATTTAGGGTGTCAGTTTTTGTTATAATTTGTTTAAAATTTAATTTCAACTATTTGATGAAGGAGTTTGTCCTGTGCAGGGTGAAAGTACAAAATTAGAATGGTATATGAGTGCAGCAAGTAGCCGTTTTGATATTCCAGTATATCAACGTAACTATGACTGGAGAGAGGCGAACTGTAAGCATTTATATGATGACCTTGTAAAAATTATCAAATTAAATAGAAAATCCCACTTTTTTGGTAGCTTTATTTCTGTTTTAGATCATTTTGGTCCAGAAGTAGAATTCCTAGTTATTGATGGACAACAACGTTTAACAACCATATCCATTCTTTGCGTTGCTATGTATAATCTTTTAACTCACTATAAAGTCTTCTGTGAGGATCAGGAATATCTTGCTAAAGAAATTTGGGTTAAGTTTCTCATTGATGAAGAAGTTCATCATCGTCCAGAAATAAAAATGCGTAATATTAAAGAGGACCAGGAGGCTTATTTAAAGCTATTTACTGATGATCCTGAGCAATTTGTTAAAGATTCTCGCATTACGCAAAATTATTTATATTTTTATAACAGAATATTAGAAAAGGAAATTCCTATCGATAAACTTTACGAAGCTATTACTCGTTTGGAAATAATAAAGCTAACTCTTGATGTTGATGATGATCCTCAGCTGGTCTTTGAAAGCCTTAACTCTACAGGCTTAGCTTTAGAGGATGCTGATAAGATTCGTAACTTTGTATTTATGGGTTTAACTCGTGAACGTCAAGCTTACTTCTTCCACAATTACTGGAATCCTATTCAGAAGGCTTCCAATTATGAGGTTACTTCCTTAATTTATTCCTATTTAAAATTGCATTATAAGCCTGATATTAATTTCAAGAATGTATATTTTGAATTTAAAGATTTCATGGAAGATAAGAAAATATCTACCGAGGAATTGTTGAAAAATATCCTAGCATATGCTAATCTTTATGGCCATATTTTACACGGGACTACCTCTGATACTGATTTGAATGATAGCTTTATTCGTTTGCATAAACTTAGTGCTAGGGGAGTAAGAAGTTATTTCCTGAAGCTTTTAAGATTACAAGAGGAAGGCATATTCTCTCTAAAAATGGTAAAGAATATCGTTCTTACTTTAGAACATCATACACTTAAAAGAGTAATATGTGATATTCCTGCTAGTTCTTTAGAAAAAACTTATCAACAGCTCTTAAAAGAACTGCTGGCGTTTAAAGGAACAGAAGAGGAGTATTTCCAGTCCTTCCTTGAAGTTCTATATAAAGGTGATGCGCTCTTATTTCCTCAAGAAAAGCCAATCTATCACAGCTTAGATGAACTTATTATTCGTAATCCTATTCTTTTTGATGATGCTAATATTTAGTTTTTAAGAAGCTGCCATTATCACATGGCGGCTTTTTTTATTGCTTTTTGATTTTAATAAGCATATAATTATATATGGATTAGTGGATTTATTTTGAAAGGATCAAGGTAAGTATGAAACGTCTATTTATTATGGTTTTAATTTTATGTACGACTATTGTAGTAAGTGTTGTACATGCTGCAGGTATTACTAATTTTGATAAGCTAATTACGCCTGAATATTGGATTACTAATAATACTAATGGGGATAAAGTAATTCTTGATGCTACGGGTATTAAGAACTTTAATTCCAGTGTACGTGCTTTAAATCGTACGGTAGTTGATTTAGCTAATTATCCTTTAACTATTAGTGGGGATTCTTTAAAAACAAGAATCATGGATTACGAAGTATTAGAGGATCCTTTATATCTTAACGGTAAAATGGTTAGCAATAACTATAAGAATATTCTTCGTACCCAAACTAATATTAATGCTATTCCTGCAACAGTAACACCTCGTTACGCAGTTGTTGTCCGTCGTACTAATGTGCGTAATCTGCCTACCGGACAGGGATTGTTCTTTTATGCAGAAGACACCGAGTTCGATGCTCTGCAGGAAACGGTTATGGATCCTGGTGAGCCTGTTATTGTTCAACACGTTAGTGCTAATGGTTGGTTCTACTATGTCCAATGCTATAATTATGCTGGTTGGATTAACAAGATGGATTTGGCTTTTACTGATAGAAATACTTGGCTGCAATATGTTAATCCTAAGCAATTTTTAGTGGTAACCGCTAAGAATCTTCCTGTACAGTTGGAAAAAGAAACTATTCTTTATCAACAAGGTGCGCGCATTGCTTATAAAGAATCAGGTAATAATTTTATCATTGTTATTCCTCAAAGAAACACTACGGATAATAGCTTAATGGAAATCACTAAAACTTTTAGTAAGTCAGCTTTGGCTAAAATGGTGCATGCTGGCTATTTGCCGTATACCTCAAATAACATCATTAAAGCTGTTTTTGAGAACTATGCTATGCCTTATGGTTGGGGTGGTTTAAAGAACAGCGTCGATTGCTCTGCTTTAGTTGCTAATGCTTATCGAACAGTTGGAGTTGTATTACCACGTAATTCTGATGAACAGGTGCAAACAGCAGGCCAACATTATACTCTAGAAGGTTTGGATAGAAATATTCGCATTGATAATATTAGGAATTTAATGCCAGGTTCTGTTCTTTATTTGGAAGGTCATAGCCTCGTTTATTTAGGTACTTCCAATAATATTCCCTTTGTTATTCACTCCTTAGGTAGCTATTATCCTAAAGGTGTTAGACAAAGAGTTATGCGTGTAGTTGTCAGTGACCTAAGTTTAAACCGTTCTAACGGTCAAGATATGCTACAAAATTTATTGGTCGGTGTTGAGTATAAATAAGGAGTAAAAAATGGTTAATAATATTACGTGTAAGAGTGGCAATATTGTTGATGATTGCTATAAAAGTTATGATGCAATAGTTTTATTTCTCTGCAAAGAATGTACTTCTGCTTTAGATAAAATAAAACTTCCTAAAAATTTAGCTGTAACCTTAGAATCTTATTTGGCTACAGCTGGCGATATTTTTGGTGTAGGTGAATTGCGTTCCTTAACCGCGGTAGAGCAAACTAAACTTGTACGAGTGATTGTTGCGGGCTGTGGTGAAGGCAAAGAATGTAAACCTAATAATTTCCGTATTGCAGCAGGTGAGGTTATCCGCGAACTGCGCAAACAAAAAGCCAAAAAGATTGCTATTGCAGCTCCAATTTTACTAAACGAAAAACGTGCGCACTACTTGCAAGCTCTTATGGAAGGTTTATATTTAGGAGCCTATACCTTTGATAAATATAAAAGTGATGCTAAACCCATGGATTTAATGGAACTTACTGTTTATAATGCTATTACTGAGGCTGAAGCTGTTATTCAACGTGCTGCTGTAATAGCAGAAGCAGTTTCCTATGCTCGTAATTTAGTTAATGAGCCAGGTAATGTTGTTTATCCTGAGATAATGGCTGAGAAAGCCTCTGAGGTTGCTGCAGAGCATGGTTTAAATATTGAGATTCTTGATGAAGCTGGTATGGCTGAGCATGAAATGCAGTCTTTAATAGCTGTTGGTAAAGGAAGCGTCCGTAAGCCTCGACTTGTAACTTTAACCTATAACGGCGCAAAGGATGAACCCTATGTTGCTTATGTAGGTAAGGGCATAACCTTTGATAGCGGTGGTATTTCCATTAAGCCTGATGACAACATGGGCGAAATGAAGGACGACATGACAGGTGCTGCCTGTGTACTAGGCGCTATCAAAGCTATTGCTGCGTTAAAATTACCTGTAAATGTTATGGCAATCATGGCTTGTGCTGAGAATATGCCCGGCGGTAATGCTCAACGTCCTGGCGATATTGTTAAAGCTGCTAACGGTAAAACAATTGAAGTTGTATCCACAGATGCTGAAGGCCGCATGGTTTTAGCCGATGCAGTTTGGTATGCTTGTAAGCTTGGTGCAGCTAAGGTTATTGATATTGCAACCCTTACAGGTGGCGTTATGGTAGCTTTAGGTACAAAAACGAGTGGTATCATTACTAACAATGAAGAACTTGGTAAAGAACTAGTTGAAACTGGTAAACGTGCCGGAGAAAGTCTTTTTGTATTGCCTAGCTTACCTGAATTAAAAGAAGCTATTAAGAGTGAGGTTGCAGATCTACGCAATAGTGCTGGTCGTTATGGTAGTTGTATTACTGGTGGCTTATTTATAGGTGAATTTATTAAAGAAGGCACTCCCTGGGCTCATATTGATATTGGTGGCACATCTACAGTAACAGAAACCAAAGGCTTTAAAACTATTGGAGGCACAGCTTTTGGTACCATGACTTTAATTAGATTGGCAGGTAAATTCTAATGCTTGTTGATTTACATCTGCATAGTACATATTCAGATGGTAGATATACACCAACAGAGCTTGTTCAAGTTGCTGTCTATAGAAACATTCGTGTTATATCTTTAACGGACCATGACTCCTGGAATGGCTATGAAGAAGCAGCCTTAGAAGCTGAACGCTTAAATAAGCGATATGCAGAGCTTATTGATGCGTATAACTCCTGGGAGATTGCTTTGTCAGTTATCAAAACAGAATTAGCTGGCAAAGTAAAATTGGCAGAAGCTAAGTCTTTGACTAATACTGCCTTTGATGTTTTAACTGATAATTATAGTGCTATTTTTGCATACAGTGGTATAGATAATACTACACCTCTTATTAAAGTATTAGTGGGAGCAGAGATAGGCACTCAATATGAAGAAAGAGCAGTACATGTCTTAGGCTATCATATTGATAGATCTTGTAAAGCTTTAGCTAATAAAATAGCTGAGATGCGACACAAGCGAGAGCATCGTTTACAGGCTATTTTAGAAAAATGTCATGAGCAGGGTATGGATATAACTATTGAAGCCTGTGATCCTGATGCTCGCGCAGTGGGTAGACCACATGTTGCCAAGGCAATGGTTGCTAAAGGGTATGTTAAAACTGTTCAGGAAGCCTTTGATAAGTATTTACATCGTGGTGGTTCCTGTTATGTGGCACAGCCTAAATTAGCTCCAGAAGAAGCCGTTGATTTGATTCATAAGGCTGGAGGATTGGCATTTTTAGCGCATCCCAGTGAAATTGAACGTACAGAGGTACCAGAATTTCTTCTTAGTACCATCCCTTTTGATGGGGTAGAAATTTGGCATCCAAGTACACGCATGAATTTAGATATCAATAAATGGCTTGAATTAGCCAAGAAATATAATTTGTTAGTTTGTGGTGGTAGTGATTTTCATGGTATCCCAGATCGCTATCCTGCTCAGTTAGGAGTATGGCAGGTTGATTTCAATAATGTTGCCACACTCATTAATTATAAAAAATAACTTTAGAAATGAGTTGTTGCTATGGAAGTTGTTGCATTTGTAGGTCCTTCAGGTACCGGTAAAAGTCATAGAGCTATAGGTGTTGCCTTTGCTAATAAATGTGATGCTATTATTGATGATGGACTTTTAATTAAAGGCACTAAAATATTAGCTGGTACCTCGGCAAAAAATGAAGATAATAGAGTACAAGCTGTTAAACGTGCTATTTTTACAGATGCTGAGCATGCTAAAGTTGTACGTGAAGCTTTACATAATCCTGATAATGGTATTCAACGTCTACTTATAATTGCCACTTCAGATAAAATGATAGACAAAATAGTAGCAAAATTAGAGGCACCTAAGCCTATTAAGACAGTTTACATTCACGACATTGCTACAAAAGAAGAAATTAAAAAAGCTCGTTATTCACGTTTACATGATGGAAAGCATATTGTACCTGTTCCTAGTGTTGAGTTAAAACCTCACTTTACAGGTTATTTCGCTGATTTGCCCTATAATATTTTTTCTAAAGACAGAAAAAAGGCTAATGCAAGCGACCGCTCCATAGTTAGACCGGCTTTTAGCTTCTATGGTAAGCTGTTAGTAGCGGACGATGCTATAGATGATATTGTCAAGATTGTAGCTAAAGAAACTGATGGAGTAGCTGATTTGACTAAAGCAAGACTACGTCGTCGTAGTGATAGCAGTAAAGGTCTTGTTATTCGCATTGAAGTTATCCTTTACTATGGAGAAAAGATTCAGCTTATCACCAAACGCTTACAAGCTCATATTAAGCAAAAGGTGGAATATATGACAGCCATGACTGTTAAGAATGTTGATGTTTCCGTAAGAAGCCTGCAAGTGAGAAAAAAGGCATAAGAGGTTAATAAATATGAATAAATATTTCTTTGAAGAATTAAATAAAACTGGTGTTGCGGTTGCCTTTTTCACTCCTAAAGGCAATGGCGGTTGGGACTATGATGATGCTGATTCTTTAGCCCATTATGAAGCTTTAGCAGCCGATTTTAATATAACTACTGAACAAATTGTCCGCACTAAACAAACCCATACGTCCGTAGTAAAATGTGTGAATGCCACTAATGGCGGAGAAGGCGTGTGTAAACCCTTTGGTACTATGGGCTTTGATGGCATGATTACTAATACACCAGGTTTAATGCTTTGCACTAAAGAAGCTGATTGTGTACCAGTTTACCTCTTGGATCCAGTTAAAAAGGCTGTAGGTATGGTGCATAGTGGTTGGCGTGGAACAGTTGGCCAAATTAGCGTTGATGCAATTAAGAAAATGGTTGCTGAATTCGGTTGTGAGCCGAAAGATATTCTTGTAGGCATTGGCCCTCGTATTTGTGCAAAATGCTATGAGGTAAGTGAGGACTTATATGCACCTTTTGCTGATAAATACACTTCTGAGGAAATGAAAGAGTTATTTATTCCTGAGGAAGGCAAAGCAGGGAAGTATTTGCTAAATCTTAAACAGGCAATTGTTTTTTCTGTTGAAAAAGCTGGTGTAAAACCAGAAAACATTTTTGACTGTGGTTATTGTACCTATCATGATGATAAATTTGATTCCTATAGATTAGAAGGTGGCACGGACAATCGTATGCTGACAGGAATCATTTTAAAATAATTGAAATACAACTATGTACAAACAGGAATAATGTATACAATTTGAAATAATATTGTATTTTGTAGGTATTGTGCTATAATATGGATTAGCGCTTTATGGGAGTAAAGTGCTAATCCATATTTTAAATGTAGGGGGAAAATCATCATGGCAAATGCTTATGTTGAAAGAGTAATCGAACAAGTAAAAAAAGACAATCCTGGCGAAACTGAATTCCATAATACAGTAACTGAGATCCTGCGTTCTTTGGCACCTGTAATGGACAAACATCCTGAATATGAAAAACAAGCTCTGTTAGAACGTTTGGTTGAACCTGAACGTATTATTCAATTCCGTGTTCCTTGGACTGACGATAAAGGCGAAATCCATATCAATAAAGGCTATCGTGTACAATTTAGCAGCGCTATTGGACCTTACAAAGGTGGTCTGCGTCTGCATCCTTCCGTTAACCTGTCCATTTTGAAATTCTTAGGTTTGGAACAAGTTCTGAAGAACTCTCTGACCACTCTGCCTATCGGTGGTGGCAAAGGCGGTTCCAACTTTGATCCTAAAGGTAAATCCGATGCAGAAATCATGCGCTTCTGCCAAAGCTTCATGACCGAACTGTATCGTCACATTGGTCCTGATACCGACGTTCCTGCTGGTGATATCGGTGTTG
>JAKSOK010000041.1 GCA_024405615.1 Phascolarctobacterium sp. | reverse complement strand
GCTTCGATACGACGTACGCCTGCACCACTGGAGCTTTCGCTGATAATCTTGAACATACCGCAGTTAGCAGTGTTTTCTACGTGAACGCCACCGCAGAATTCCATGGAGAAGCCAGGAACGGTTACAACACGAACGATCTTGCCATATTTTTCACCAAACAGAGCGGTTGCACCTAAAGCTTTAGCTTCTTCGATGGGCAGCTCTTGGATATTTACGTTAGTAGCTTTCAGAATTTCGTTATTAACGATTTGTTCTACTTCTTGCAGTTCAGCTTCGCTTACAGCACTGAAGTGAGAGAAGTCAAAACGTAAACGGTCAGGACCTACATAGGAACCAGCTTGGTTTACATGGTTGCCCAGAACTTGTTTCAAAGCAGCATGCAGTAAGTGAGTTGCAGTATGGTTACGAGCGATGTCTTGCTTACGAGCCATGTCTACAGCAAATTCAACCGCATCACCAACATTAATAACGCCTTCAGTTATGGTACCAATCATGATTACGGAGCCATCAGGCAGCTTCTTGGTAACGTTAACATCAATAACGCCAGTAGCAGCTTTAATGGTACCGATATCGCCTAATTGACCGCCGCCTTCAGCATGGAAAGCAGTTACATCACAGATAACAGCAACATCATTGCCATCCTCAGCAGTTTCAATAGGTTGAGCATCGCGTGCAGGGAACATTTTTACAATCTTACCAGCAGTTGCACTTTCATCAACCTTCAGCTCAGCAGCGTTCAGGCCAATGGTGTTGTATACTACAGGACGACCATCTTTATCGTTACGAGCTTCACGAGCCATCTTGCGTTGGTTTTCCAAAGCTGCATCAAAGCCTGCTTTGTCCATGGTCATGCCTTGTTCTTCCAGAATTTCAGCAGTTAATTCCCAGGGGAAACCAAAGGTATCATTCAGTTTGAAAGCAGTAGCACCATCCAGAACAGTTGCATTAGCTTCCTTCAGTTTAGCAATTTCATCATTCAGCATTTCGCTACCTTGTTTTAAGGTACGCAGGAAGCTTGTTTCTTCCATATCAATAACCTTTTGGATGAATTCGCGTTTTTCAATCAGGTTGGGATATACATGGCCGAACATTTCGATAACAACATCTACTGCACCAGCCAGGAATTTTTCAGAAATGCCGATCAGACGACCATGACGTACAGCACGACGCAGAATACGACGCAGTACATAGCCGCGACCTTCGTTAGAAGGCAGAATGCCATCGCCAATCATGAAGGTCATGGAACGAGCATGGTCAGCAATAACCTTCAGGCTAACCTTAGTCTTTTCGTCTTCGCCATAGGTTACACCAGAAACCTTGCAAGCATATTCAATAATAGGATAAATCAAGTCGGTTTCAAAGTTAGAGGGTTTGCCTTGCAGAACGGAAGCAATACGCTCTAAACCTGCACCAGTATCGATGTTTTTGCTCTTCAGCGGAGGATAGGTGCCATCGGGCATTTGGTTGAATTGAGTGAATACCAGATTCCACAGTTCCAGGAAACGATCGCAATCGCAGCCAGGACCGCAGTCGGGTTTACCGCAACCACGCTCTACACCTAAGTCAATGTGAATTTCGGAGTCAGGACCGCACGGACCGGAACCGATTTCCCACCAGTTATCTTCCAGGCGAACGATGTGGTCATCAGGTACGCCTTGTTCACGCCAAATACCATAAGCTTCATCATCTTCAGTGTGAATAGTAATATACAGCTTGTCAGCAGGCAGCTCGCAAACCTTGGTCAGGAATTCCCAGGACCAGGGAATAATTTCCTTCTTGAAGTAATCGCCGAAGGAGAAGTTACCTAACATTTCAAAGTAAGTATGATGGCGAGCAGTACGACCTACGTTCTCAATATCACCAGTACGTACGCACTTTTGGCAGGTAGTAATACGGGTATTGGGAGGGGTCATTTTGCCAGTAAAGAAAGGTTTAAACGGAGCCATACCAGCACCGATAATCAACAAAGTAGGATCGTCTTGAGGAATCAAGGATGCACTAGGCAGTCTTAAATGTTGGCGTTCCTCAAAGAAAGCGAGAAATTTCTCACGGATTTCATTACCAGTCATATATTTCATATGAACAATACTCTCCTTTATCTAAAATAAAAATTTAACATAGTCAAATATGCATATATGGAAAATTATATATTTTTTTCCAATTAAAGTCAATCTTTAGTTATTTCTTATGTCTTCATAATTAATGATTTTGCCACTTTTCTATTTCCTGGCTCATGGCATTAATTATCTCGTCATAAGGCAACTCACGACTAACCTCATACCATTTTATATAAGGCATCTTGCGATACCAGGTAAGCTGACGCTTAGCAAAATTGCGTGTAGCCTGTTTTAGCTTATCTACAGCCTCTTCATAGGCCATCCCCTGCTCTAAATACCAAACCATTTGTCTGTAGCCGATGCTTTGCATGGATTGGCATGTAGTTGGTACTCCCTGGTCCAGAAGTTGCTTAACCTCTTGTACTAAGCCCTGCTCCAGCATGATGTCGACTCTTTTGTTGATACGCTCGTAGAGAAAATCTCTTTCCATGTTGAGACCAAATACCAGCGCATCATAGGGAGGTTCCGCAGATACCTCCTGGCTCACATGTCCACCCTTTAAAGCAGATTCTAATGCACGAATAACTCTACGTACATTGTTAGGATGAATTATGCTAGCTGCCTCAGGATCTAACTCCTGCAAGCGTTTATAAAGCACCTCAGGTCCTTTGGCTTCAGCTTCTCGCTCCAACTCCAGGCGCAAGTCCTTATCCTCATCCACCTCATTAAAGCTATAGTTTTCTAAAACCGCTTTAATATATAAGCCTGTACCGCCAGCTATAATTGGAAGCTTACCACGAGCAGTAATATCTTCAATTAAGGCTTCTGCCTGCTGCTTAAAATCAACTACACTAAATTGGGCATCAGGCGGCAGAATGTCCACTAAATGGTGAGGCACTAAAGCAAGCTCCTCTGCAGTTGGCTTAGCAGTTCCAATATTCATGTTTTTAAAAACCAGCATGGAGTCGCCAGATATAATTTCACCATTTAATCTTCTGGCAAGCTCAATTGCACAGGCACTTTTACCTGTGGCTGTTGGTCCTAAAATTGCAACAACCTTTTGCTTCACTTCTACCTCTTAATAAAACCAAATTTTACGCGACTGGATTTGCCGCCAAAGAACTCATTACAACCATATTCCTTTAATCTAAACTCACTGCGCTCTTTAATGACAACCTTTGGAGCAAGCTTGAGGGCAAGCTCAATAGTTCGTTCATTCAAAGGCTTCTCATAGGAAATTGGTCTTAGTGCATCCATGGCCAGCGAGCCTTTTACGCCATGGTGGAACATGGGATCAAAATAGACCACATCAAATAAATCTTTTTCTCCGTGTTGAGTCAGCAGTTGCTCCAAATACTCTTCGGTAACTGCATTAACGGTTTCTATACGCCTTAAAGCTTCATTAAACCAAGGATACTTTGTTTCGTAATGCTTCAAACCATATTGCACCGCAAAATGCACCAAGGGAGAAGCTTCGACGCCAACAACTCTACCCGTAGGCCCAACCACATAGGAAGCAACGGCCGCATCTGCAGCTAATCCCAGGGTTCCATCTAAAACTTTAGAACCAGCCTCTAATTCTAAGGCTCGCACAAAGTTATCCTGGGCGCCACGTTCCATTTCTAAGATTCTTAGTGCCGCCATATTAGGATGGTAACCAAAATTACCTGCAGCACTATAAATCTCAGCACCCTTAACCTTAGCAACGATAAAGGCTTCCACATTATTTTCAACCATTAATTCGTCCAAAGTGATATTGCGAGAACGCTTCACTAAAGGAATACCTAGCTCCTTAGCCCATTGCTCAGCTAGTCCAGAAAGTCTTCCACCCGCATTTCGAGCTGTTGTAACAGCAAATCTACTACTTAGCACTGGATAACCTCGCCTTAAAAACCATTTCTTTTGAACAAATTGTATAGCTTATCAGAATCGAATTCGATCATGCAAGGACGTCCATGAGGACAGGTAAAGGGATGTTCAGTATTGAACAGGTCCACTAATAACTGACGCATTTGTTGCATGTTCAGAATTTGACCAGCTTTTATTGCAGCCTTACAAGCTGTTGTATGTAAAATTTCCTGACGCAATACGCTACCATCAACAGAGCGCATCTCTCTCAGATTTTTAACAATTTCTACCAAAAATTCTTCTGCATCCGAAGTATCTAAATCTGTAGGCAAGCTAGAAATACGCAGCACATTATCGCCTGCTCTAGAAGCCTCTACACCTGCACTTTGCAAAGCATCTTGGTTACTTTCGATGAGCTCTATCTCCTCATCTGCCATGTTGATATACATGGGAATCAGCATGGGCTGAGAAGGAATATCTGTATGAGTTGCCATCAGCTTATCAAATAAGATTCGCTCATGAGCAGCATGCTGATCAACTAAATACAGAGTATCCTCGGATTGAGCAATAATAAAGGTCTTATCCACCTGACCAATGGGCCAAACTGTAGCTGTTTGGGCGTTCGTATTGGTAAAGTTGATAGTTTGAGGAGCAACAGGTGCACTTTGAATCATATTGTTGCTGACAGGAGCTTCATTGCTATAGCCAACACTATTTTTAAAGCTAGAACCTGCAGTGATGGCTTCTGCAACACCTTGCTTAGTTTCTTCCACCTCAGCATAAGGCTTTGTTGCCTTGCTAGAGAAATCCTCAAAGGGCTTCCAAATACTTTGCTGCTCTGGCTCAGGTTCTGCAGGCACAAAGGTAGGCTCTACAACAGACTTCACAGGAGCTACAGGAGTAGTCTTAACGGAAGTCTTAGGAGCTACATCTTCTTCCTCAGGGTTTCTAAAGATAGCACCTGCATCACTTCTAAAGAGCTGTCTAAAGGTTTCTCCTGCAGGCTTATCACTCTTAGTTTCGGCCTCTCTTTTAGCTTGTAACGCTTCCACAGCCTCACGTTGTTTACGAACCTGCTCTAAATCAACAGGCTTTTGGAAAATATTTAATTCAGAATCCGGTAAAAGCGTTACTGGTTTTGCTTCTCCCTTCATGGGATTAGTCAAAGCATCAGTTAAGGCTTTAAACATAGCCTTATACATTAAACTATCATCGCTAAATTTAATTTCACTTTTTTGCGGATGCACATTGATATCAATGTCATGAGTATCAATAGTAATATTTAAAACAGTATAGGGAAAACCATTCTTGGGAATTTGGGATTGGTAAGCATGATCAATTGCCTTAGAAAGCATTTTATTGCCCACTACACGACCATTGACAAAAATAGTCTGCCATTGACGAGTGCCTTTTAACAAAGTTGGCTTACTGATAAAACCGGTAATGCTAACCTTAGGATCATTAAAATTAACCTCTAGCAGCTCATCCCCTACTGCTTTACCATATATAGAACGAATAGTATAGCGCAGCATACTATTACCAGGAGTATGCATTACTTCTTTATCGTTATTCTTTAAAACAAAGCTTACGTCAGGACGGGAAAGAGCTAGCTTTTCCATAACCTCACGAATATATCGACCCTCGGTCAAAGGCGTCTTGAGGAACTTACGACGAGCAGGCACATTAAAGAAAAGATTCTCCACTAAAATGGTTGTACCAGCAGAGCCACCAATCTCACTAACGGTCATATCAAGGCCACCATCCAAGCGAATGCATGTAGCCATTTCCTCCTGCTCAGGACGAGTAATCAAGGTAAATTTAGAAACGGCGGCAATACTGGGCACTGCTTCACCACGGAAGCCTAAGGTGCCTAGGGTTAACAAATCGTCAGCATCTCTCAGCTTGCTGGTAGCATGGCGCAAAACTGCCAGTTCAGCATTTTCCCTGGTCATACCACAGCCGTTATCAACTACACGAATATATTCAATACCACCCTCAAAGATGGATACTTCTATGCTAGTGGCACCTGCATCTAAGGAGTTTTCTACCAATTCTTTAACCACTGAAGCTGGCTTCTCTACAACCTCGCCAGCAGCAATTTTATTGGCAGTATTCTGGTCCAATATTTTCACAACCTGTGCTTCCATTAACGACCGCTCTCCTTTCTTGCTTCTTCCTGTAACTTAAACAGAGCATTCATAGCCTCAATAGGTGTCATGCTCATCACATCTAATTTTAAAATCTCATCAGCCAGACTACTGCTGAAGAGAGACCCCATACCCTCAGCAACACCAAACATGCTAGGTTGCATACTGGTGCTTTGGGGTGCAGCTTCCTTTTTATTAGCAGCACTGGCAGTTATTTGCTCAGCGCCATCATATTGCTCTAAAATCTCCTCAGCTCTATCTAGAACCTTCTTAGGTAAGCCTGCTAAACGTGCTACATGAACACCATAGCTTCTGTCCGTACCACCTGCAATAATGCGACGCAGGAAGACGATATCCTTACCTCTTTCCTTAACTGCTACAGAGTAATTCTTAACTCCATCTAGCTCCTGCTCTAAAGCAATCAGCTGATGATAATGTGTTGCAAACAATGTTTTAGCTTTAATACGACTATGGATGTACTCCATAACTGCACGCGCAATGCTCATGCCATCAAAGGTACTGGTGCCACGACCAACCTCATCCAGAATAATAAGACTGTTTTTGGTTGCATTGTGGAGGATTTGCGCAACTTCATTCATTTCCATCATGAAGGTAGATTGACCAGTTGCTAAATCATCACTTGCACCAACACGAGTAAAGATTTTATCTACAGGACAAATACTTGCTCCTCTTGCTGGGATAAAGCTGCCCATTTGAGTCATCAGTACTAAAAGTGCAACCTGACGCATGTAGGTAGATTTACCTGCCATATTTGGACCAGTAATAACAATCATGCGCTCATCCGTATTGTTAAGCTGAATATTATTAGGAACGAAGATTTCCTTCTCCAATAAACGCTCTACAACAGGATGGCGTCCATCGATAATCTTCAAATCACCCACGTTGTTGAGTTCAGGACGCACATAATTATATTTATAGGCAGCCGTAGCTAAGCTTACAAGTACATCCACTACCCCTAAGGCGCGGGCAGTATCCTGTAACTCAGCAACATTTGCTCTAACTAAATTTCTCAGTTCATTGAACAGATAATATTCTAGCTGCTCAATTTTTTCCTTAGCTCCAAGAATTTTATTTTCAAATTCCTTCAGCTCGGGAACAATATATCTTTCTGCATTAACTAAGGTCTGCTTACGAACAAAATAATCAGGTACGGCATTACTTTGTCCCTTAGAAACCTCAATATAATAGCCAAAGACCTTATTAAAACCAACCTTCAAGGTTTTAATGCCAGTAGTATCTTTTATCTTTTGCTCAAAGTTGGCCATCCAGGTGCTATTATCTGCAGCAATAATATGTAATTCATCCAACTCAGCGTTAAAGCCAGTTCTAATCATACCGCCCTCGCGAACGCTAAAGGGAGGTTCATCCACAATGGCCTTAGCTAAGCATTCAAACAGCTCACTATGTAAATGCACGCCGCCACACAGCTTACGTAAATAACGACCTTCGCATTTAGCCAAGCTTTGTTGCAAAGCCGGCAACGCACCTAAAGAGGTACGTAGAGCCACTAAATCACGAGCATTAGCAGTACCAACCTCAAGACGAGAAATAATGCGCTCTAAATCATAAATAGATTTCAGCTGCTCCTCTAAATTCTCGCGAAGTTCAGGTTTCTCTAAAAGCTCAGCAATAGCTTCCTGACGAGCATAGATATGACCTAAATCTAAGAGTGGACATTCAATCCAGCTTCTGAGCTTACGAGCGCCCATGGAAGTACGTGTAAAATCCAATACGTCTAAAAGCGTACCACGTTTACCGCCATCACGCATATTGCGTACTAGCTCCAAATTGCGGATAGCTGTAACATCCAAACTCATATAGTTGTTCTTTTTAATCTCACGCAGTTGATTAATATGACTTAAATCCGCCATAACGGTAGCATGAAGATATCTTAAAAGGTATTCAACTACTCTTTGGACTTCACTATCAACTTTGGTATCGGCAAAATGCTGAGCAAAGAAATTAGCTTCCGCATTTTCTTCCACGTAGCAGCTCCAACAGCAATCAGGTAGTTTAGCCTTCAGCCATTCGCCTAAAGGCTCCCATTGGCTTATTTCACTAGCTACTACTAATTCAGCAGGCTGCAAACGATAAAGCTGCTCCATGATTTCATTTTGACGCTCTACCCCAGCAGCTCTAAACCAGGAGCATTCACCAGTAGAAACATCCGCTGCCGCCAGATAAAGTACCTCATCCCATTCGCAGAGTACTGCCAAATAGCGATTATGCTTATCCTCTAAAAGCTGTTCATTAAGCGCTGTACCAGGAGTAATAATCTTGGTAATTTTACGTTCAACAATGCCCTTAGCTAGCTTTGGGTCCTCTACCTGCTCACAGATAGCAATACGATAGCCTTTCTTCACCAGCTTAGCCACATAACCCTCTACCGCATGATAAGGCACGCCACACATGGGCATAGCATCACTACCACCAGCACGCTTAGTTAAAGTTAGGTTCAGCTCGCGAGAAGCTGTAACAGCATCCTCAAAGAACATTTCGTAGAAATCACCTAAGCGGAAAAACAGCAGCTCACCTTGATGCTCCTTTTTTACGGCTAGATACTGTTGAACCATAGGAGTATAAGCATTAACATCAGTAATTTCTGAAGTTTTAATATTTGTAACTGGTTTTTTTAATACCATTTTCAATCCTCAAGAGAGTTATTTCCCAACAACTCTTAACATCTTTAATAAGATTAATCAACAGGAGTTCCTTTAACTAACCAAGTTTGCGCACAATCAATTTTTACATTAACCTTTTGGCCAACTTCGTAGGTTTTATCACCAATAGGCCACAGTACTAAAACACCTGTACGAGAGCGACCATTCCAAACCTTAGGATTCTTGCTTGGACCTTCTGCCAAAACATCAATAACCTTGCCTACCAACTTTTCATGTTGCTCAACGCTCTTTCTGTTTTGCAGTTCCATAAGACGATTCAAGCGGTCATGCTTAACATCCAGAGGCACTTGATTTTCCATCTTCGCAGCAGGAGTACCACTACGTTTAGAATAGATAAAGGTGAAAGCTCCTGTAAAGCCAACCTCGTCCACAATGCTCAAGGTCTCTTGGAAATCTTCCTCAGTTTCCCCAGGGAAGCCTACAATAATGTCTGTAGTAATTGCTGCATCTGGAATGTAGCTACGAATCAGCTTAACTAAATCCAGATAACGCTCTCTAGTATATACGCGATTCATGCGGCGCAGAATTTCAGTACTACCACTTTGCATAGCTACATGGAAGCCTTCGCAAAGATGCTCGCATTCCGCAACTGCTTTAATAACCTCTTCACTCATATCTTTGGGATGACTGGTCATGAAATGCACACGTTCTACCCCAGGAATGTCATTTACGCGACGCAGCAGCTTAGCGAACATTTCTGGTTCACCGAACTCCTTACCATAGGAATTAACATTTTGACCCAGCAAAGTAAATTCTTTATAGCCATCAGCAACAGCACGCTCAATTTCAGCGATAATGCTATCCATGCTACGGCTACGTTCACGACCACGAACATAAGGCACTATACAATAGGTACAGAAGTTATTGCAGCCATACATGATAGGAATCCAAGCATGGAAAGGACTTTGACGAACCATATGGCCTTCAAACTCACTTTGATGAATAGTTAAATCTGTATAATGCACGCGTTTGCGATCCTCTAAAAAGTCTAAGAGGATTTGTTTAAAATCATTAACATAAGCAGTACCTAAAAGTAAATCCACTTGAGGATGCTTCTTTTGCAGCTTTTCGCCGTCCTTTTGAGCCATGCAGCCAGCTACGATAATAACTACCTCAGGATTCTTTGCCTTAACGGCCTTCAGCTCACCAATCTTGCCTTGAATGCGCTTTTCCGCACTTTCACGAACACAGCAGGTATTAACAATAATAACATCTGCATCATGGAAATCTTCAGCCTGCTTATAGCCCAGCTCCTCTAATTGACCTGCATAATGCTCCATATCACTGGCATTCATTTGACAGCCATAATTTAAAGTAAAATAAGTTTTAATTTTTTCCATTTATCCTCCAACGGCATTCCTAAAAATGCACATACTCATAGTTATACTTAGTAATATATTTTAACACAAATTGCAAGTTTTTACTAGATAAATAACTTAGAAAAAAGAAAAGCATACCTAATGAAATCCATTAAGTATGCTTTATTAAATAGCCCAAATAAGCTTAGCTTGCACCGCCAGCCCAATCGGTAAGGAAACCTTTATGAGCAGCCTCCAACACAAGTCCTGTGATGTTTTTATGGCCTGTCTTATGCAGAATATTACTTACGTGGAAACTAACGGTACGCTTAGCAACGCCAAGAGTTTCAGCCATTTGTTCATAAGACAAGTTTCTACAGGTCAAGCGAATGATTTCCAGTTCACGATCAGTCAGGTTGGTTTTGGAAACACCCCAAACATTATCATTAACGTTAGGATAAACATTCTTTCCCTTGACGGTCTTCCACAAAGTGGTGTGATATACATCAGGTTCATCACTTGCTAACAAGCAACTGTCAACACCATGAATTTGTGCTTCTTTAACAAGTGCTGCTTTGGGGAAATTGATAATCATGATAACTTTGATGTCCGGGAAAGATTTTTTTACCTTTTCTGCAGCGGTAAAACCATCATTTTTGTAAAACAGGAAGTCACGTAAGAATATAACATCTGGCTTTAAATCAGCACAATTATTTTCAATGTCATCAACATTATTATATATACCTACGACCTTTTGATCCGGAATAGCTTCAAGAATAATCTTTAAGCCGTTAGAAAATAGCGGCTCATTATCTAATAAAAGAATTTTTAACATTATATTCTCCTTAATTTTGTGCAATAATCCGAGCGGGCACCCGGATTATTGCCTTGGAAGTTTTATGGGCTCTGCTTGGGCGAAGCAGGAGCTTTCGGTAAATTCAAGTCAGTATATCTCCAACTGACAATGCTATTGTAATACAAAAAAAGGCCCTTGAAACTGTATTCGCTTACAGTATAAGAAAGAATTAATTGTATTCCAAATGACTAAAATTGTGCTGTTTTTCACATTTTTTAGTACATCCTAGTTAATGTGACCAATTCATAGATTATACGGCCATTTATGGCATATTTCTAAGACAATTTATATGTTTTTACCAATTAATTATCCCTGTATCTGATTACAGGTTAGCATAAATTTTTTTATTTTATTTTATTTTACATAACACAAAAGCCTGAGCGGGCAAGCTCAGGCCATAGTTGACTATATTCTCTATATCAGTATTTCATTTCTATTTTACAAACTCATAAGTCGTATATTTAATTTACACGTCTTGACTCATTTCTAAAACTTTATCTGCTAATGAACTATACACATTCACCATCGGAGAATTTTGACAAAATTCAAACACGGTACCTCCTGCGTGTTCTGCCTCTTGAATATCTCCAGAACGAGGGATATAATGCACTACTTTTGTGCCAATTTCTTCAGCAGCTTTAGCAACTAACTCTTGCTCATTTTCAACATTACGAGCATTTAAAATGATACCAGTCATCTTAGCGTAGCCTCGACGGCCAAAATTTTTAATAGCTTGCGCAATATTATTAGCAG
>JAKSOK010000040.1 GCA_024405615.1 Phascolarctobacterium sp. | reverse complement strand
GGCTTAAAAACGAAGATCAGGTAATCTTAAGTTAGATTACCTGTTTTTTTATGCTTTAAAATAGCTAAAATTTGTTTGCTTTTATGAAATTTTTGATGTAAAAGGAAGTTTTATGACCTTTCATAAGACTAAAATCTAAGATGTAGTGCCTTTGAATGCTAGAGATTGATAGCTTAGATGAAAAAAACTTTAAAAACAAACATTTGCTATAATAACACATATCTAGTGGCGGCGGTAGTTTTTAGCTTTAAAAGAAGGTGAGGTAGTTTTGGAAAATAAAGATCCACATAGATACGATTATATGATATATATGCAACCTTCAGAACCGTTATACAGAAGAACAATGCATCATCGAGCAGCTCAATTTGTGGGCTTCCGTGCTGTTGCAGGTCATGAAGATATGATTCGTGAAGAAGGAAGAGTTACCGAAGAAAAGCTGGAACTAGATGAATTAGAAAGCGATCTATAAGCCTCTAGAAATGACCTAAATAGGCAGAGGTAGGCAAGTAGGAAAAAGGAGCTTTTGTGTCGAATATAACAACAAAACATATAAGGAACATTGTAATATTTATATAAAGTAAGGAGTTGGTTAACTATGAAAATCACATTAAATCCTGATGCTGAAGTAGTGGCGATGGTCAAAGAAGGCTTGCAACGTACTGGTGGATACTGTCCGTGCAGACTTGCAAGAATAGAAGATAATAAGTGTATGTGCAAAGAGTTTCGTGATCAAATAGCAGATCCTAACTATGAAGGATTTTGCCATTGTATGTTATATTATAAATCATTGAAGGATTAGGAGGTTTTAACATGTCAGAAGTTAATGTTACTATGAATAATTTTGATGAAGAAGTTATGAAGGCGGATAAGCCGGTTTTGATTGATTTTTGGGCTTCCTGGTGTGGTCCTTGCAAAATGATTGCGCCTATTGTAAGTGTTATTGCTGAAGAATATGCAGGCAGAGTTAAGGTGTGCAAGGTTAATGTAGATGATGAACCAGAATTGGCAAATGCATTTAAAATTTCTAGTATTCCTACTCTTGTTGTTGTTAAGGATGGCAAAGTTACCAATGTGTCTGTTGGCTTGCAAAGTAAATCCAATATTTGTGCGTTGCTAGGGCTATAAATTAAGCATACATAAACGAAAACCAGGTAACTTTTATGATAGTTACCTGGTTGTTTTATTAATATACAAAATGTAATTCGCTTTTTAAATTTTGCCTGCTTCCTTTAGTCCTTTGAGAACACGTTCGGGGGTGAGAGGAATTTCGGTGAAGCGTACGCCGGTTGCATCTTCTACTGCGGAGAGAATTGCAGGCACGATTGCGCAAATACCAACTTCGCCAATACCTTTAACACCAAAAGTGCCTTTAGGATCGTTGGATTCTACGATGATGGATTTCAGCTCGGGTCTATCATCTGCTCTAGGAATTTTGTAGGTTGCATAGGTGTCGTTGATAAAGCCTTTGCCTTCTACATAAATCATTTCTTCGGTAGTTGCATAGCCAACACCTTGCAATGCGCCGCCTTCAATTTGACCTTCGCAGAGAGCAGGATTGATGCATTTTCCTACATCATGAGCAGCTGCAATTTTAAGAACCTTAACAATACCTTTTTCCATGTCAACTTCAACTTCGGCAGCATCAGCGTACCAGGGGAGAGAGTTTGTAGGAACATTGCATTCGGTGCAGAGGAATTGTTTACCACGCAGATGAGCTTCGTAGCAAAGCTTCTTCATAGTAATTTCTTTGCCTGCACCACTAACGATGGCGTTGTCTAAAGTCAGTTCTGCTTCGTCCACGCCAAGGAAATTAGCAGCATAGCTGAGTACGTCTTTTTTGAGAACCTTGCAAGCTTTTTCTAAAACTTGGCTTACAGAATAAAGTGTTCTTGTTGCATGAGAACCAATATCGAAGGGAGTGGCGTAGGTGTCGCCAAATACTAACTTGGTGGTTTCCATAGGCACACCCATTAAGTCGCAGGCAACTTGGGTGATTGCAGTGGTGGAGCCAGGGCCAAGTTCAGGGATACCACTGCGGATGAAGAAGCTACCATCTTGTTCGAATTGGAGCTGGATAGTGTTATAGTCAACGCAGAAGGGAGCTGCATTACTTACGTGAGTACCGCAAGCAATACCAACGCCTCTACGGATATTACCTTCTTGCTTTTTACCACGTTTTTCAGCCCAACCAATTTCAGCAGCTGCTTTGTCGAGGCATTCATCAACGCCAACGCTACCAAGTTCAAAGGGGAACCAGTTTCTGTCGCCATTTTTGGTAGTGTTTTGTTTACGCAGGTCCAAAGGATCTCTGTTTAACGCTTGGGCAATTTTATCAATGCAGGCTTCTACGATGCTATTGCCTTGGGGAGTACCAAAACCGCGGAAAGCTCCGGCAGTTTGTTGGTTAGTATAAACAGGGTGACCTACATATTTCAGATTAGGAATACGATATGTACCTGCAGTGCCACAAGCTCCGCATACGCCAACAAGCTCAACGCCAAAGGTACAATAAGCACCGGTATTAAGCCAAGAGGTAGTATCTAAAGCGACTAAAGTACCATCTTTTTTTGCACCCATACGTGCATGTAAATAGCCACCATGACGACTATCGGAGCAGGTAGTATCTTCTTTACGAGTATAAATTAATTTAACAGGCTTCAGAGCCTTCATAGCCAAAACTGCAGCTAACAGTTCAGCTTTGCCACTTAAACCGATACGAGAACCAAAACCGCCACCAATGTAGGGAGGATTTGCTACGCGAACTTTGCTTTCCGGCATATCTAAAGCGTAAGCGATAATCATCTTGCTGGGGTGAGGGGTTTGGGTAGTGGAAAGGATTTCCAGTTCGCCATTTTTATAGGTTGCAACAGCTCCGTGAGGTTCAAGTTGAACTTGTTTTACACGGGGTAATTTAATATCTGCTTCAACAATGACATCTGCTTCTGCAAAGCCTTTTTCCACATCACCAAGATTAATGTTGATGATGCAACCACAAATATTATTGTGTTCGGGGTTTTGGTATTTAGGTTGAACAATAGGAGCACCAGGTTCTAAAGCTTCTTTAGGATCATAAACTGCTGGCAATACTTCATATTCAACCTTAATTAATTTGATTGCTTCTTCCGCAATAGCTTCTGTTTCAGCTGCAACAGCTGCAATTTCATCACCGATATACTTGGGTTCATCGGTAAAGATGGTTTGATCTCTTACAGGCTCCATACCGGGATTAGTGGTAATCATGGTAGCAGAAGTATTAAAGGGTTTATTGGGAGTGTTTTTGAAGCTACAAACTGCTTCTACACCAGGTAATGCTTCAGCGGCAGAGGTGTCTATGGAAAGCACCTTAGCATGAGCATAGGGGCTACGCAGTACTTTGGCATAAAGCATATGGGGCAGATAAATATCATCAGTAAAACCGGCACGACCTGTTACTTTGTCGAAGCCGTCATTTCTAGGATAGCTTGTTCCGCAATAATTCATTCCCATTCACCATTTCTAAGCCTTTCTGCTGCAGCAAGAATTGCTTCTTCAATTTTAACGTAACCTGTGCAACGACATAAATTACCATGAAGAGCTTTACGAACTTCTTCCGGAGTTGGATTGTTATTTTTGTCTAGAAGTGCTTTGGCAGACATAATCATACCAGGAGTGCAGAAACCACATTGAACAGCACCTTTTTTGATAAATTCTTCTTGTAAGGGATGGAGTCTTTCACCTTTAGAAATGCCTTCAATGGTTTCAATTACTGCGTTTTCAGCTCTCATAATAGGGATGACACAGCTGCGGATTGCGCGACCATTCATAATAACGGTACAGGTACCACAAGTACCTTCGCCACAGCCGATTTTAGCACCTACTAGTCCTAAATCGCGGCGTAAAAAATCAACTAGTCGCAGGGAAGGGTCAACAAGCTTTTCCATGCTTTTTCCGTTGACAGTAATATGTAATATTTCCATGATTCTCTCCAATCATAATTATATATTATAAAAATTCAGCATAATTATACACTACAAAAATATCGTTGTTAATATCATTCAGCAATGTATAGTGTATACATAGGAATTTACTTTGTTACAGGTCTTTTAAGCTATATTAAAGATGGATTGGAGAGCTAAGAATTATCCAAGACTAGGCAGGATATTTTATTTTTATTGTAGAATCTTTACTCTAATAGTAGGTTTTATTATATTACAATGTTTTATTCAGATGCTCTGATAGATTAAAGTTTCTTTGGGTTAAATAATTAGGAGGCATATCATGCAAACGAAATTTTTGGGATTTGGAAAAATTGCCTTAGCTACGGCTTTATTATTTAGTCAGTCCTTAAGTGCCTGGGCTTTAGAAAATCCTATTTATATTTATCATACTAACGATGTTCACTGTGGGGTTAATGACAATATTGGCTTTGCCAAGGTGGCCGCATTAAAGCAGCAGGCCTTAAAAATTACGCCTCATGTGGTTCTTGTGGATGCTGGTGACGCTATTCAAGGTGCTCCTATAGGCAAATTTACTGATGGTCAGGCAGTGGTTAAAATTATGAACGCTGTAGGCTACGACGTATTGGTTCCTGGTAATCATGAATTTGACTACGGCATGGATAAATTTCTGGCGGTTAATGCCAACAGCAATAGTGGTTATTTCTGCGCTAATTTAATGGATTTGCGTACGGGTAAACAGGTCTTGCCTGGTTATAAGCTCATGACCTTTGAAGATACCAAGGTAGCTTTTGTAGGCGCTACTACACCAGAAGCGTCAGTTACCTCTACTCCTAAATTTTTCCAGGATGAAGAAGGAAAGTGGATTTATGGCTTCTGTGATGACTCCAAGGGGAAAAAGTTATATCGTCAGCTGCAGCAAAACATTAATGCGGCTCGTAAAGAGGGAGCAAAATACGTTTTCCTGGTGGCGCATTTAGGCGATAACGGTGTTAAAAAGGAGTGGAGCAGTCCTCAAGTTGCTAAAAAGCTAAAACATCTTACAGCTGTTATAGATGGTCATTCCCATGAGACCTTTACTCGCTTTGAACTAGGTAAAGCAAGTAGGGTTGTGGCTCAAACTGGCACTAAGCTTCAAAATATCGGACTTGTCATCATCAGACCTGATGGTTCCTTAGAGACACGTATGGATAATTATCGTGTGGTTAACGTAACGCCTGATGAAGCTGTAGGACGCCTTGTTAACTCTGAAGTGAATAAAATAGCTACTGTTCTAGCAGAAAAGCTGGGCGAATCTAAGTTTAGGCTCTGTGCAGATGATCCCCAGACAGGTAAACGTATAATTCGCACTCAAAGCTGTAATCTGGGCGATTTAATAGCAGACTCCTTTAGGTTTGCTACTGGTGCTGATGTTGCAGTAGTTGGTGGTGGTGGTCTACGTAAAGATATTAATGCAGGTCCTATTACCCACAATACCTTTATGCAGACTATACCTTTTGGTAATATGGTGACGTCAAAGAAGGTAAGCGGTCAAAAGCTGCTAGACAGCTTAGAAATGGGTGCGCGTAAGCTTCCCAATGAAAATGGTGGCTTTATGCATATTTCTGGCGGCAGCTATACTATTGACACAGCTGTACCCTCTAGTGTAGAAGTGGACTCTAAAGGTGCTTTTATTAGAGTTAATGGTCCCTATAGGGTAAAGGATGTTATTATTAACGGACAACCTTTGGATCTGAAGCGAGAATATGTAGTGTGTAGTACAAATTATGCCCTAAAATATGGTGGCGATGGCATGACCATGTTCAACGATTGTAAAGTGGTTCAGGATGAAACCTATAGCGATTTTGATGCGTTTTCTCTCTACTTGAAGGAAAAATTAGGCGGCATTATTGGACAGGAATATGCTAATCCCTATGGTCAGGGACGTATAAAAATTAAATAAAAAATTCAATAACCCTCTTTTATTTCGAACAAAATTTTGCTATAATATATTTATCCGATGATGGATTAATTTTCAGCTTATGCAGCAGGAGGGAGAATGATTTATGAAGAATATATACATTGCTATAGATCTTAAGTCATTCTATGCCTCTGTAGAATGCGTAGAACGGGGTCTGGACCCCTTAAAAGCCAATTTGGTAGTAGCAGATATAACCCGTACTGAAAAGACCATCTGCCTTGCGGTATCACCGTCTCTGAAGGCTTATGGTATATCGGGTAGGGCAAGACTATTCGAGGTCATCCAAAAGCTCTTAGAAGTCAACAGAGAGCGTCTGAGAGGCACTCGGCTAAAGGACTTCAAGGGTTCCTCAACCGACGATGATGAGTTAAAAAGGGATAAAACTCTTAAGGTTGATTATATTGCAGCTCCTCCTCGTATGGCTAAATATATGGCTGTCAGCGCTAAGATTTATTCTATATATCTTAAATATGTTGCGGTAGAAGACATTCATGCTTATTCTATTGATGAAGTCTTTATCGATGCTACAAAGTACCTAAAGCTTTACAAGATGAATGCTAGACAGTTCGCTATGATGCTGATTAAGGATGTACTGCGTACTACCGGTATTACTGCGACAGCTGGTATTGGCACCAATATGTATTTGGCTAAGATTGCCATGGATATCGTGGCTAAGAAAATGCCTGCTGATGAAAACGGTGTGCGTATAGCTGCTCTGGATGAACGAAGCTATAGGGAAAAGCTATGGACCCATGAGCCTATAACAGATTTTTGGCGCATAGGTCCTGGTTATGCTAGAAAGCTTGCTGAGAATAACATGTTTACCATGGGCGACGTGGCTAGATGTTCTTTAGGTGGTCCTCACAGCTACTATAATCAACAGCTTTTATATAAGCTTTTTGGTGTTAATGCAGAATTTCTTATTGACCATGCCTGGGGCAGGGAACCGGTTACTATTGCTGATGTCCGAAGCTACGTTCCGGAAAACACCTCTATCTGCAGTGGACAGGTTTTATCGGAAGCTTATCCTTGCGAAAAAGGCAAGCTGATAGTTCGGGAAATGGCGGATTTGCTAGTTCTTGACCTAGTCAAAAAAAGGGTAAAATGCGACCAGATAGTTTTAACCATAGGCTACGATACAAGCAATGTTGATGCCTACTATAATGGTGAAATCTCCATTGATCATTATGGTCGTAAGATTCCTAAGCATGCTCATGGAACCATTAATCTAGGCTGCTATTCTTCCTCTACGGAGCTTATTACAGAAAAGGCAATGGAGCTTTATGACCGCATCATTAATCCTAAGCTTCTTATACGCAGGGTAAGCATTGATGCTAACCATGTCGTAAGGGAAAAGGAGCTGGCGGCAAAGCCTATTGTGGAAGAATACGATTTATTTGCTGATTTTGAGGCATTAGAAAAAGCAAAACAGGCCGAGAAGGATAAGCTGGAACGTGAAAGACGTCGGCAGGAAGCGATACTTAAAATACAGGAAGAGTTCGGTAAGAATGCAATCCTGAAAGGCATGAATCTCCAGGAGGGCGCTAAGACTATAGAAAGAAATGGCACTATAGGAGGACACAAGGCTTGACTAGTATTAAGGATCCGCACCGTTATGATGATATGCTGGATATGGAAGCACCGGAACCACTGAAGCGAATGAGCAGGGCGGAAAGGGCAGCTCAATTCGCAGGCTTTCGTGCGCTTACAGGCTATGACGAGATTCTAGATGAAACTGCCAGGTTAAACTACGAGAATAATGAAATTAGTGAGGATTGAGACCTCTCTTAAAAAGGTAAAGCAGGTAACTATTAGAGTTGCCTGCTTTTTTAGTAAGAACGCCTGTAATAAAGCTTTTCTTAGAACATCCTTTATGGTATAATATAATGGAATATGTGTGAGTATAGGTATTATGCTCTTTAGAGATAGAGGGGTTCCGCTTTGATTAAGGGAATTTTGTTTGATTTTGATGGTACAGTGGGAAATACAACTAATCTAATTCTCACGTCCTTTCGCTATGCTACCCAGAAGGTTATGGGCAAGGTTTTTCCAGATGAAGTATATACCAGCTCTTTTGGTTTACCTTTACCTCAGTGCATGGAAAGAATTGCTGATAGTCCTGAGCAGGTCGATGAGCTGCGAACAGCTTATCGGAGCAGCAACGCTATTCTCCATGATAAGCTCATTGAAGGTTTTCCTGGAGTTAAGGAGGCTTTTGCAGCTTTAGCTGAGCTGGGGATAAAAATTGCTATTGTAACTAGCAAGAAGCAACCTATGTGTCGTAGGGGATTGAGATGCTTAGAATTGGAGGAATATGTTACAGCTGTGGTTGGCTGTGATAATATTGTCAATAGTAAGCCTCATGGGGAGCCTATGGAAAAGGGAGCAGCAGGTTTAGGCCTCAAGCCTGAGGAATGTCTCTGTGTTGGCGATAGCTACTTCGATTTACAAAGTGGTCATAATGCTAATTGTGCTGCTTGTGTGGCCGTAAGCTATACCTGTTTAGACAAAAATCGGGTTATCAACGAAGGCAAACCTGATTACATTATAGATGATTTAAGGGAGCTTGTTCCCTTAGTAAAGAAACTGAATGAAAATACAGAGGTTTAAGGATACGACGTATCCGGAAAGGAGCTAATTATGCGTAAAATTGGTGTTATTGGCGGTAGCGGTGTTGAAGATCCTGAGTTAATGCAAGGCTTTAAGAAAAAAACTGTTAAAACTCCTTATGGTCCTGCTATTTGTAATATTGGTGAAATGTTCGGTAATCAAGTTGTTTTCGTGTCTCGTCATGGTGCAGACCACAGCTTACCTCCTAGCAAGGTAAATTATCGTGCCAATATCTGGGCTTTAAAGAAGCTTGGGGTTGAAGAGGTTTTCGCAACTACTGCAGTTGGTTCTCTGAATCCGAAAATGAAGGCTGGTCATTTTGTCGTTTGCGATAACATTATCGATTTTACTAAGAGTCGTGTTAACACCTTCTATGATACTCCGGAGCGTGGGGTTGTTCACTGTGATTTTACTCATCCTTACTGCGAAGGTCTGCGCAATAAGGTTATTGCTTGCCTGAAGAAAATGGGCATTAAATTCCATAAGACCGGTGTTTATGTTTGCACCGATGGTCCTCGTTTTGAAACTGCAGCAGAGATTAAAGCTTATGCTATGCTGGGTGGTGACTTAGTTGGTATGACTCAAATGCCGGAAGCTATTTTAGCTCGTGAAGCTGAAATGTGCTATACTAACGTTTCCATTGTAACCAATATGGCTGCAGGTATTTCTAAGACTCCCTTAAGCCATGCAGAGGTTTTGGAGGCTATGGATATTTCTAAGAAGAATATGCAAGAGCTGTTGACTGCTTTCCTGGCTTATGAAGAAAAGCCGAAGAAGAAAAAGGTGAAAACTGCAGCTTCCTTATACAATGGTGGCAAGGATGAGGTAATTGAAGAGCTTGTGGAAAAGGTTCCTTATGATTGCACTTGCATGCATGCTTTGAAGGATTTTGGTGGCTTCAAGCTGTAAGCTTAATGCTGTTTAGGAGATAAGTCATGGTTGAGACTATGCGTTGGGAAGATGGCAAGCTGATTCTATTGGATCAGACTTTATTGCCCCAAAAGAAAGAATTTATTACCTGTGAAAATTACATACGCGTGCGTGCCGCTATAAAAAAGTTAGAGGTTCGCGGTGCTCCGGCTATAGGTGCGGCAGCAGCCTTTGGCATGGTTCTGGCGGCTAAGGAGGCTAGTAACCGTCCTGCTTTTATAGAGACCTTGGCAAGAATGCGTGATGATTTAATTAGTGCTAGACCTACTGCTGTTAATTTAGCATGGGCCGCAAATAAGCTTTTTGCACTTGCTGAACAGCGCAATAAGGAGGAGGTTGCTCCTTATAAGATTGTAGGCGAGCTAGAACAAATGGCTAAACAAATCTATGAGGATGATATTGCTATTAATCATCGCATGGGTGAATTTGGCGCTGAGGTAGTTCCTGAAAATGCTGTTATTTTGACTCATTGCAATGCTGGTGCGTTGGCTACCTGTGGCTGGGGTACTGCTTTAGGCGTTGTGCGTGAGGCGCATAAACAAGGCAAGGTAGCAATGGTTTACAGTGATGAAACAAGACCTTTGCTGCAGGGTGCTCGTTTGACGGCGTTTGAACTTTGTGAGGATAATATTCCTGTAACCTGTATTACTGATAATATGGCTGCCTGGACTATGAAGACAAAGGGAATTAACTTTGTGGTAGTAGGTGCGGACCGTATTGCTGCTAATGGTGATACTGCCAATAAGATTGGTACCTATGGAGTTGCTTTAGCAGCTAAGGCTCATGGTATTCCTTTCTATATTGCTGCACCTGTCAGCACTTTTGATTTCAGTATTACGGATGGCTCTCAGATTCCTATTGAGGAACGCAAGGGTGAGGAGGTTAAGCAATTCCGTAGTGAGGTAACTGCTCCTGCTAAGGCATTAACCTTTAATCCTTCTTTTGACGTAACTCCTAATGAGCTGATTACTGGCATTATTACTGAGCATGGTATTTTACGCGCGCCATATACGGAAAGCATTGAGAAACTGAAAAAGTTAACAGTTAATAGTTAACAGTTAACAGTTAATAGTTAACAGTTAACAGTTAATAGTTAACAGTTAACAGTGAATGAGAAATAAAGTAAGTAAATTATTTGTGGTTAATGAGAGAGTAATATTAATAGTAAAAGAAAGATTAGAATCGTAAACTTCTGTTAAGTTCTACGGTAAGGTGTCGTTCTCACCAATTCTATTAACTATTAACTATTACCTCTTAACTACTAAAATTGGAGGATATAAACAATGGAATCTATTATTAAAGATATTAGCTTAGCTCCTTTAGGCCATCAACGTATTGCCTGGGCTAAGGAGTACATGCCTTTGGTAAATGAGCTGCGTAAAAAATACGAAGCTGCACAACCTTTTAAAGGCGTAAATATGATTACTTCTATTCATTTGGAAGCTAAAACTGCTTATTTCGTACAAACCTTAAAGGCTTGTGGTGCTAACGTTGTAGCTACTGGTTGCAACCCTTTGTCTACTCAGGACGAAATTTGTGCTGCTTTAGTTGATAGCGGAGTAACTGTTATGGCTACTCATGGCTGTACTGCAGAAGAATATGATATGTATCTGCGCGAAGCTCTGAAGGTTAATCCTATCATCTTTGTTGATGACGGCGGTGACTTATTAGGCATGATTAATGCTGAGCGTCAAGACCTGATTCCTACTATCATCGGTGGTTCTGAGGAAACTACAACTGGCATTCATCGTCTGAAATCCTTAGATAAAGCTGGTCGTTTACCTTTCCCTATGATTGACGTAAATGACGCTTACATGAAATATTTATTCGATAACCGTTATGGTACCGGCCAATCCGCTCTGGATGGCATTATTCGTACTACTAACTTAGCCTTAGCTGGTCGCACTATGGTTGTAGCAGGTTATGGTTGGTGTGGTAAAGGTGTTGCTATGCGTGCTAAAGGCATGGGCGCTAACGTTATCGTAACTGAAATTGATCCAATTAAAGCTGTAGAAGCTATTTTTGATGGTTTCCGTGTAATGCCTATGGTTGAAGCTGCTAAGGAAGGTGATTTATTCATTACCTTAACTGGCTGTAAGGATGTTATTACTAAAGAAGCTATGCAAAACATGAAGAATGGCGCTGTTATGTGCAATGCTGGTCACTTTGATTGCGAAATCAACAAGAATGACCTGGAAGCATTGAGCGTAGAAGCTCCTTATGAGGTTCGCAAGAACATCATGACTTACACCTTAGCTGATGGTCGCAAGCTGAACCTGTTGGGCGAAGGCCGTCTGGTTAACTTGGCTTGTGGCGATGGTCATCCTATTGAAATCATGGACCAAAGCTTTGCAATGCAATTCTTAGCTATGAAATATTTATTGGACCACAAGGGTCAAATGGAGAAGAAGCTGTATCTGCTGCCTGAAGAATTGAACTACGAAATGGCTGAACTCAAGCTGAAATCCATGAACATTAAACTTGACGAATTAACTGAGGATCAAAAGGCTTATTTAGCTGCAGAATAA
>JAKSOK010000004.1 GCA_024405615.1 Phascolarctobacterium sp. | reverse complement strand
TATTTTTCCAAGTAATCATCAACACACACTATACCTTTAGGAACAACAGAGAAATAGGAATATTGATTAATAATGCGTTGGTCAACAGAAGGTGGTTCTATATTAACTATAGCACAGTCCTTCATATCATTGTCATACTGCTCTCCGCTTTGCACAATTTTGTCCAAGCTACTAACAGAAAAGACAAAGGTATTTTCTTCTTCTAATATCTTTTGGTAGGCCTCTGGCAGAGTGCGATTCATATCGCGCATATCTACGCGCCATACTACACAATCGTGCTTATCCAAATCATCCAGGTTTCCTTCACTCAAAGCAAAGTGCAAAGCAATCAAGGGTGAATAGGTCCAGTCCAATAGTCTTGTTGGCAAGCCATGATGTTGACCAATAATTAATGCTTGCCAAATAGAGTCCTTTAAAGTAGGCTCATCCATGCTAGCATATTTAATAAAGTTTCTCAGCAGAGCAGGCTCCAAAACATCTTTTTGGTCCTTACAATTTCTTTGAAGACTCGTCGTAAGCTTGAAATCCACATTGGGCAAGCCTCTAAAAAAATAGGGGCTGCGTAAACGTTGAATATCATTATCACGCTCTTGATTCAAAAAAAGTTTTATAACATCACTTAAATTGTCAATAACTATATCTCTAATCATAGGTAAATCTCCCCTTGCAAAGATTTTTCAATAATCAAAACAGCTTTATACAATATATTTTAACATATTTTTATTTATTTGTATCTATCTTTATTTTCATTCTTCCCGCGGATGAATGCCCTGTGGGCATGGTTGTTCGAAATCAGCACGCTTCCGCGGGATGCAGTGTCGAATTGAAGTGGATTATTTGGCGAAAAATTAAGGCACTTCACCTCCACCTAAGTGGAACTAAAGTGCCTTAAAAGATAGATGTGTATATGAAATTATTTATCAAAGCCCAAGGTCATAACCTTGCTATCATCTTCAAAGAAACGAACTGTCATAGTCTTTTTGTTACAATTTATTAGATTGGTTAAAGTAGATTCCCAGTAAGTGCTAGCATCCATAATTTCTTGGCGAGTCATCTTACTCAGCTTAGCAGCATCCTGTTGCATCACAGCTTTAACTTCCTCTTGGTTCTTAGGATCTAAGACATAAGCAGTTGTCCACTTTGTATTATCCATTACCAGCTCAGTTCTTGGATCAAATTGACAAGTATCCGGAAAATTGCTTTGGAAGTAGCTTACCTTCTTAATCAGCTTAAACATATCTTCATCTGTCTTAACATCCTTCAGGCCAGACATAACAGTATCATAACGACCTAGGCCAGATTTGTAGTGTTGTTCATCATACAATGATTTTGTTACATAGAAATTAGTTTGTGCAGGTTGTTTTGGCAGGAAGAATACCTTGTTTTTTGCAATTTCCAACAGGCCATAATTGCCAGTTGCATCAGCCATCATCATGCACAGACTCCAACTCATGCCAGGTGCTTGCATTGAGCTAATATTTATTTTCTTGGCTAAAGCAACAGCCTCGTCAACAGTTGCACAATGATCTGCCAGATAACGAGGAAGCATTACTACATTAATATTTTCCTTAGATTTTGGATTGGTACCAGTACTAGCAAATATAGGGTTGCCGTTCTTATCATTCTCATCGAAACGCATATTAACTTCACAGTACAAACCCTTTTCGTTTAATACGTCTGTACTAGAGAAAGGTAATAGATCACGATATAGTTTTGGCAATCCGTGGATCTTTGCACATTCATTATCCGGAAAAGCAGTGTGCTCATAAGAAATACCAACAGTATCATATTGACCCTTAATGCCTTTAGTACGAATTATATAAGCTGGTTTATTAGTGATATAAAAATCTAGATTACGACCTACAACAGTATCACCATTAGGCAAGGTTTTTGCAACAGCAGTGCATTTACCGCCACTACCACCAAATATTTTAGAAACAACAGCCTTACCAATATCATAATCTAAAGAGGTATAAACGCCGGGATCATATACATAATCAAAAACCTCAGTTAATTTCACACTTTGAGCAGTATCTGCTACAGGGAATCTAGATGCTATTTCGAACTCAGCCGCATTAACCAAAGCAGTACTACCGCACAATAATAAACCAAGCATAAAAGAAGCAATTTTTTTCATAACACATATCCTCCATTTTGTAAGATTTAGAAACTATATATAAATTTTAGCTTCATAAGCTTTATGACGCTATTATAACACACAAAATATTATTTGTACCTACCCAAAAGGATAGTTTTTTGCAAAAGTCAGTCAAAAGCAGCTCAAGGGTCGACAATTTCTCATTTTTTAGTTGTCAATTTATCTATTTCACTACTTAAGTCAGGCACTAAATTTACTTTACGCGCCAATTCTTTTTCTACCAAAATAACATTATCCTTAGCTTTTCCATAAGCTTTTTCTGCCACTTCCTTACTGTTTTCTCCATAACAAGCAAGCGCAGATTTGGCAACGCCGTCGCAGGTAACGCAGGCGAACATCATGTCTACATCTTTTTCCCTAAAAGCTTCCGGCATAACTTTTTGCATTCGCAAAGCCACAGCTTCTAAATCAGCTTCAGTTTTCGCATTTACGCAGGTTATAAAGACCTTATAGCCATTGAAAACAAATTCCTTAGAATCAAGATTTAAAATCTCTTTATCACTTTTGCCTTTATAGCTAGCAGCAGCCTTAACCATTTCTTTGTAGTATGCATCCTTATCCTTTAGCTTAGCAAGCTTTTGCAGTTTTTCTACAGCTTTAATGTCATAAACGGATGCATTATTATGCAAATTTCTGGTATCAGACAAAATACCCGTTAACATTGCCCCTGCTGCCTGGCGTGAAGGCTTAATTTTATTTTCCAGATACATCTGATAAATAATGGTATTAGTAGAGCCCCAAGGCATGCAACGCATAGCAATTACCTTTTTAGGGATAATGTTTCCAAACTGATGATGGTCCACTATTTCCACAACCTCAGCAGTATTTATTCCCTCTGCAGCTTGCGAATAAGTTGCATGATCTACTAACACAAGTCGCTTACCCGCAACAGTAGTCACACTTTCCGGTGCTTTGATACCAAAATAATCAATAGCATATTGTGATTCATCATTGGGCAAACCAAAAACGATGGCTTGTGCAGGTATGCCTAACTTGTTCTTCAATTCAGCATAGGCATAAGCTGAAAAAACTGTATCTGAATCAGGATGTTTATGGCCAATGATTGAAAGCTTGCTGTCCAAGCCATACCTTTGAGCATAAAACGTTGCTTGTGTTGACTTATATGCTTCACTATTTTTAGCTTCTATGTTAGTTTGCAAGCTCAACATAGAACCAAGCACAGCAACACAACAAATATATTTTTTAATAGAATTATTTAAATGCATTGTATTTCACCCTTTTTTCACACTCTCCATACTTACAAAATAAAAAACCTATAAAAATTAGTATCAGCATTGCTTTTAATGTGCAGCTGACTACCATTTTACAGGCTCTAAAGCTTTGTGCCGCAGTCTTTCGGCTGTTTTACCCTTACTTATAATTTTACAGATAATATTTATTTTCAACAATTTCAGTATAGCACTTCCGAGTCAAAAATGCAATATATTATCATATAAAGCTTAAACTTATTTATGTATAAAAACAATTAACCATTATGTGTAAGATAATCAAATTCAAAGATCAAAAACGGTCCAGGTGATTACTCACCCAGACCGTTTTTAATCTTTATTTCCCTAAATCCCTATCATTTTACGACAAACACAGGAATCTTAGCACCATTAACAACCTTATCGCTAACGCTACCTAATAAGAAGTGTTGTAGACCGGACAAGCCTCTGCAACCCATAACGATGCAGTCAGCTTCTTTAACGATAGCTTCATCTAAAATAATCTCTGCAGGTTCACCAACTCTAACTTCGTACTCTGCATCCAGTTTAGCCTCATCGACCATAGCTTTGGCAGCCTTAATAATCCCATCTGTAGCAACTATTGCAGCATCAATTTCTTCTCTTACAAATTCTCTTTCTTCTTTCAAACCAACAAATACAACATCATTAATGGGATTTTTCAAAGCTACGCATAAAACTTCAAGCTTCGCAGCAAATTTAGCAGCCATTTCCAAGCCCATTTTTAAAGCTTTCAAGGAATTTTCGGAACCATCCACAGGAACTAAAATCTTGTTAATCATAATTATTCACTCCTTTATTTTTTCCACTATAAAGTGGACGTAGTAACAAATTAAACCTGAAAATAAAAACACCTGTAAAAATGACATATCAGCATTGCTTTCGCAATCGCAGCTGACTACCATTTTACAGGTTCTAGAGCTTTGTGTCGCAACCTTTTGGCTGTTTTACCTACATGTATGATTTTATAGGTTCTATTTATCTCTATTCACAGTATAGCACCTTTGTATACAAAATACAATACTTTATTTGATAAAATAACAAAACATTTCAAGCATCATCAATACTAAAACTTCAGCACTCATCTGCAAGATGTACGCTTTAATCTGGTTATATATTTTTCTTTCAAATTGGTAGTTTTTGTATATTCAATAAAGTGGTATACTACACCCATCTTGAAAATTTAGATTTATGGAGGTATTATCTATGACTTCAAATATTGCTCATCAAAACTCTTCTTCTGTTTCCACAAGTGTTCTGTGTGTAACAGCGCTTTTCATGGCTTTAAACATCATGCTCAGCTCCTTTGGTCTGCCCGTTCCCGGTGGTCATCTTTATCTTAACGATATCGTAATTTGTACCGCAGCTATCCTACTGGACAATTATTTCTGCAGCTTTGCAGTTGGTGGTGTAGGTGCATTTTTAGGCGATCTGTTCTTCTATCCCACGCCCATGTTTGTCTCATTAGTTACTCATGGCATTCAAGCCATTGTCATCACTTATTGCGCAAATAAGCTTTTGGGTAAACGTTGTTTTAAAGGTGCATTAATTGGTGTTATCCTAGGCGCTATTATCATGGTTGTAGGTTATTCCTTAGGTCGTGCCTTTATCTACAGCACTCCTCATTATGCTTACATTAAGCTTCCTTACCAAATTCTCCAAGCTTGTGTAGGTGCCTTCTTCGGCGTCATGTTAACCTACAAAGCTGGCATTTTAGAAGCCTACGACAGATATTTTAGAAAATAATTTTCTCACCTGCAAAATTTAAAAATTAATTTTTTTAATAATATCTTCTCTGGACAAAGAGGAAACTCCTATGCAATACACAACTCATTATACCTCTCCTTTAGGCGAGCTTATCCTTGCCTGCGACGATATTGGCCTTGTAGGGCTTTGGTTTGCAGGTCAAAAATATGAAGCAGCTGGGCTCAAAGATGCTCATACACAAGAGCACCTAATTCTAGAGCAAACAAAAAATTGGTTAGATATTTACTTCACCGGTAAAGAACCTGATTTCTTCCCTCCGCTTCATGCTTCCGGTAGCGATTTCCGTAAAGAAGTTTGGGAAATACTTTGCACTATTCCCTACGGAGCAACTATTACCTATGGTGACATTGCTCAGCAAATAGCTCAAAAGCAAGGTCGCAAGCGCATGTCCGCTCAAGCTGTGGGTGGCGCTGTGGGCCATAATCCCATTGGCATCATCGTCCCCTGTCATAGAGTTGTCGGCACTAACGGTAGCCTCACCGGTTATGCTGGCGGTATCCAGCGCAAGCTAGCTTTATTAAAGCTTGAAGGCATTGACGTAAGCAAATTTACTATTCCCACTAAGGGTACAGCAATATAAACAAAACCTCTAAACTACGCTTGATAGTTTAGAGGTTCTTTATTTTGCGCTTATATTATTTTACTTCAACAAGTTCAATGTGGAAGTTCAGTTCTTTGCCTGCCATTTCGTGGTTAGCGTCGAAGGTGATGTTTTCTTCATCTTTAGCGGTAACTACTACGGGGAAAGGTTGACCCATGTTATTAGTCAGATATACCTTTTGGCCAACGTTTAAGTCTTCGGAACCAGGTAATTGTTTAATGGGTAAAGTGAAAATAGCATTAGGATCAGATTCACCATAAGCTTCAGCAGGCATCAAATGGATGTCAACCTCAGCACCAACCTCCAAATCAGCAACTGCTGCATCAAAGCCTTTAATCATTTGACCAGCGCCACAGGTGAATTCAATGGGCTCCCCACGATCATAGGAAGCATCAAATTGTTTACCATCATTAAAGGTACCTCTGTAGTGTACACGACAAACCTTACCAACATTACGACCAGTTAATTCACTCATTTTTCTTACTCCTTTAGAAATATATTATTTATTTTTTACTATTAAAGCAACGTTCTCTACATGGTGAGTCATGGGGAACATGTCCACTGGCTGAACCTTGAGAGTTTTATAGCCATGAGCCTCTAGATAAGCCAAATCTCTTGCCAAAGAAGCAGGATTACAGCTTACATAAACAATGCGCTCAGGCTCAACGCTCACACAGGCCTCCAGCACCTTTTCCTCACAGCCAGCACGAGGTGGATCCACCATGATTACATCCGGTTGTACGCCAGTCTTCAATAATTTAGGCAGTTCCACGGCAGCATCACCACAAATGAATTCAGCATTCTTAAGGCCATTCTCCTGGGCATTAATCTTTGCATCCTCAATAGCGGGTGCAACAATTTCAATACCATAGGCCTTTTTAGCTTGCCGCGCCATATAGAGGGAAATAGTACCTGTTCCACAATAAACGTCCACAACCGTTTCCTTGCCGGTTAAAGCCGCATATTCTAAAGCCTTGTCATAGAGAACCTCGGCCTGTTCACTATTAACCTGGAAAAAGCTTAATGCAGAAATGTTAAAGTTCAACTCGCCTAAGCTATCCTTAATAGTAGACTTGCCATACAGCACCTTATTTTTTAAGCCCATGATAATATTCGTAGGCTTTTTATTTATGTTTTGGATAACACTCACAAGTCCTGGCACACCTGCCACCAGCATATCACACAGTTCCTTGCGCTTAGGAATTTCATAAGCGCTAGTTACCAGCACCGCCATGATTTCTCCAGAATGTACGCCCACTCTGCTCATGACATGACGCACTAAGCCTTTGCCAGTTTTTTCATCATAGGCAGAAATGTGGTACTGCTCCATCCATTGACGCACAACGTTGAGTACCTGGTTATTAGCCTCTTTCTGAATAAGACAGTTGGGAGTATCAATAACGCTATGGGTACTAATGGCATAACAGCCAATATCTAATTTCCCTTCAGCATTTAAGCTAGCAGGAAATTGCATTTTATTGCGATAATTCAAAGGATTTGCGCAACCTAAAACAGGCATAACCTCTAGGTCTAAATGACCAATTCTGGAAATCGCTGCCTGTACCTGCTCACGTTTTACCTCTAGCTGACCTTGATAAGACAGATGTTGCAATTGACAACCACCGCATTGCTTATAGATAGGGCATAGAGGCTCTATACGGTCCTCTGAGGCCTCCAAGACCTCGCTTAATATTCCAGTAGCATAATTCTTCTTAACGAGGCTTATAGAGGCTTTTACGCGTTCCTTAGGCAGTGCACCCGGAACAAATACCGTGAAACCTTCGTACTTACCTACACCTTCGCCACTGGAACCTAAGCCTGTAATATCTAAAGTTATAATGTCACCCTTTTTGACGGGTGCTATCATTTTCATTAACACATGCCTCCCTAAATTGGAGATTATTTCTTTTACTTATTTTATAATTATATCATAAACGGCTTCTTTAGCAAACAAAAAAGACCATCTCCGTAAAGATGGTCTTTTAGCTTTCAATTAATTGAAATCGTTACCCAGTTCCTCACCGTTAACTTCATCACCTAATTTTTGGCATTCAGGGCACACACCACTGAATACGATATCATGGTGATTCATTTTGTAATTAGTTACTTTCGCAACTTTTTCATCCATATCAGGAATATATTCGAAATTCTCAACATTCATGAATTTACCACAATGGGTGCATTTAATGTGATAATGTCTTGCTAAAATGTGGTCGAAACGATCAGCGCCACTGGGAACGGAAACCTTACCCAACAGGCCACTCTCAACCAGAGAATTCAGATTACGATAAACAGTACCCTTACTAATATCGGGATACTCCATGGTGATACGGTCGTACACTTCTTCAGCAGTGGGGTGATCTGCTAAAAAACGAACTGCAGCAATAACTAATTGTCTTTGGATAGTATTTCTTTTAGCCATTTCCATTCTCCTTTTTTTATTATATTATTGAAAACTATTCTTAATAAGAATTATAGACCTTTTCAGGAAAATGTCAAGAGATTTTTAGCCTTATTAATACACAGAATCAATTAGATGTATTTTATCTTATTGTATATATTATTATTAACCGAACGTTTTGAAGCTATTTGTTTCTTTTATAACAAAAGACTTTTTTTGTTCAATATCAACAATTTCATTTTTACAGGATTATGGAAATTCGTTTACTTGAATACTAATAGTCCACCAAGTAGGGATAGATGTCAAACACTTAGCATATCTGATGCATTGTTATTAAGAATAAATTCATTAAAAGTCGCCATATAACTGTTTAAAATAAAACAATTCCATTAAACACCGTTATTTCTTATGTTTAATGGAATTGTTCCTATTTGTTTTTAATTTCGTATCGGATGAGAGTTTCCTACATTTGCGATAATCTTAGTTATTGGGGTAACTGTTATTCTTCTTTTTCTGCTGTTTTATTCTTCTTTAAAGGTTTTGCACATTTCCAATGCATACGTACCGGAAGATTAGCAGAGCCTGGAGGAGACCAGATAAAACGATAATCACCTTTAGTTAGAGTTCCCAATTCAACCATATCCTCTATGGTTTTACCCATGGAATAGTCTTTGGGCAAATCGATATACTTTCTTTTACCATTGTGTTCTAATATTCCCTGACCGGCAAACTCTCCCCCTATAGGGTTGAAATACAATTTTATCTTTTGCTTTCCTGCAACGGAAAAATCAACAGTATAAAGAACACCGTAATTGCCGTTATCAACAGCAGGTAAACCTGTAGTTTTATCAATTCCCTGAATCATGTTTGGAGCATCCGCCATTTTCAAGGTATATACCGTATCATCCTTAATTTTGACGGGATGCTTGAGTACATAATGATAATCCGCCCTAGTAAAGGTTCCTCGCAAGGGATGCTCATCCATGGGCTGTATTTTCGCTGCTTCGTTAAAGAGCTCCAGGTCCGTTTTCGGCTCGCATAATACAACGCTGATTTCCGCAGGCCTGCTCAGCTCTAAATCCACAATACCTGTCACTAGCTGGTTATGTTCCACTAATCTTCCACGTCCAGTCAAGAGTTCTACACTATCCCCAAAACCAATACTTTTATGGGTTAGTTCCTGCTTATGCTTCAGATACGCTTTTTGTGCATCCTTACCAGCCTGCAGCCAATCATACATAGGTTCACTAATGCCCCTGCGAATAACATTTAATTCCACAGGATGCATTTCTTTCGTATTTTTTACAATAACGGCTAATTTTTTGTCAGGCTTTACTGCATTCACATGATGGAAAAATAAACGTACGGAACCACTTACAGTGTCCCTATACAAGACCCCATCCTTGTAAACCATTTCCGGACTATCTGAAAAAAGCAAGGTTGGGCCAGCAGTGAAGAAGTCATATTCTACAGAACGTAAATCCTCTTCCTCTTTGCCTAACTCTGCTAAGTTTACTATGTCTTGCGCATGAGTATGTCCAACCGGCAATAGCATAGCTGCTGCCGCAACCAAAGAATGCCAAATTTTCTTTAAAAGCATCTTAACACCTCACAAAAGCAAAAACCTCCTACAAAGCTGTAGGAAGTTTCGCTAAGGTTATATCAACGATTATTTTTTGCTCTTTTCGTAGTCAGCTAAGAAGGTTGCCAGACCTTTGTCGGTCAAGTCATGTTTAATCATTTGCGCCAAAACCTTGGTAGGAATGGTAGCAATATGGCAACCGCTCAGCATAACCTTTTCAACGTGTTCAATGTTGCGAATAGAAGCAGCAATAACCTCAGTTTCAATACCATACAGCTCGAAAGCAGTAACGATATTAGCAACTAATTGCACGCCATCAACGCCAATGTCGTCCAGACGGCCAATGAAGGGGCTAACATAGGTAGCACCTGCACGAGCAGCCATCAAAGCTTGGCTCATGCTGAAGATTAAGGTAACATTGGTTTTGATACCTTCTGCAGCAAGAATCTTAACAGCCTTCAGGCCTTCAGGGATGCAAGGAATTTTGATTACTACGTTGTCAGCAATCTTTACCAGTTCGCGAGCTTCTTTAACCATGCCTTCGCATTCGGTTGCAATAACCTCTGCACTTACAGGACCTTCTACCATAGCAGCGATTTCAGGAATAACCTCTGCTTGAGTACGACCGGATTTCATAATCAAGCTCGGATTGGTGGTTACGCCATAAACAACGCCCCAATCAACATAGCTTTTAATTTCCTCAACATTAGCGGTGTCCATAAAAATTTTCATAATCTTCTCTCCTTTAATTTATAATACCATTTTTATTACTCTAAAATTTTAGCTCTAGTAGCATTAGTACGAGCAGGAATGCTCATGGTCATAATATCTGACCAAAGCAATAACTTTGTGCCAGGTTTTATATCTCTATAACCAGCACAGGCTTTTCCCTGAATAGTAGCGATTAGGTCCAAACTACTGCTAAATACAGTTACATATTTTCTATCTGCAGACATTTCCACAGTATCTACCACAAAATATTTACCTGTTTTTTCTGGGTTAGAATTTAAGATCACAGCATCACCCGCTACCTGGGGAGGATAGCTACGAGAAGCCATAGGGCCATAATAGGCACTAACCTCTTGACCAAGCTTAAAGTTTTTCAGCTGGAGGGGACGACCATTTTTACCATCTACTAAAATCGTGCCGCCTCTATATTCACGGGTGTTTAAACCTAGTTTTAGGCCAATACGCTTACCCTCGCCTTCTAGCTCCGCAGAAGGCTTTACAGGGGCCTTAGAGCCCTTGTGCAGCATAACCTTTACCAGGTCATAGTTTCCTTGGCCTTTAACTACAAGGTAATCTTGACCAAGCTCTACTATCTGTCCCTTAGTAAATAAAGTTTTGCTCTCAACCATGTTTTTTCCCTCCTGTTGTGGGCAAACAGATGGATAGCCGTTACAAGTCACAACAGGACCAGCACTTGCCACGCCATAATTACTACCAACCATACTATGCATACCTGTAAGAACAACCGCTAATAATATACCTAAACCTAATCTTTTCATTTCGTGTCCTCCTTACTTTTTTGCCTAAGTATAGCAGAGCTTTATGGCAAAAGCATGTTATTTATTGCTAAAATAAATTGCCATTTCTGTTAAAGTTGCAGCAGCCTTCCACAAAGCCTCTTCGTTAAAATCGAAATGGCTGTTATGGTGACCAGCAGCAATAGGTGTGCCATACATCAAATAGGAAGCTCTACCGCCATTGTTTTGCACGCGTTCCATAAAGTAGCCTGCGTCCTCGCTGCCGCCCATGTCTGCAAATTCAAAGATTGCATCATAACCACATTTTTCTTTAACCAGCTCAGCAATTTCATGAGCAAGTTCAGTATCGTCTGTGGTTGCAGGAGCACTACCAGCCATGCTAACACTCAGCTTAACATCGTACAGGTCAGCAGCAGCTTGCAGCATACGTTTAGCTTCCTTAACCATGAATTCGTTAATTTCGGTGGTAAGACCACGAGTTTCTAATTTTAAGGTTGCAATGTCGGGAACAACATTACGACCGGTACCTGCATTCATAACGCCTACGTTAATACGACTAGAGCCCTTGCTATGACGGGAAATGGTGCTCAGGGAAATAGCAGCTTGAGCAGCAGCCAACAAAGCGTTCTTACCTTCTTCGGGAGCAGCACCAGCATGTGCGGACACGCCTTTAAAGGTAGCATCTAATTTAGTAGTTGCCAGGAAGCCACCGGTCATGGTTACCAAGCTATTATCTACAGTGTTCTTAAAGCCTAAATGACCACCAAACATGTAATCAACGTCATCAACGATACCAGTATTTACCATTGCATAAGCGCCACGTACACCTTCTTCCGCAGGTTGGAAAATCAGTTTAATGGTGCCAGCTAACTCGTCCTTATGGGCCATAAGCAATTTAGCAGCAGCTAAACCAATAGTAGTATGGCCATCATGACCACAAGCATGCATTGCTAAAGGATGCTCGGAAGCAAAGCCTTCTTCATAGGGGCGATGACCTGCTTGCATATCTTCTTGTACGTCGTTACTATCCATGTCCACACGGAAAGCAACAGTCTTACCAGGTTTACCAGTTTTCAGGATTGCCAAAACACCGGTCTTGCCGCCAGCCATAGCTTTTACTAAATCAGCATCAGCACCTTCCGCAATAGCACGTGCCATGCATTTTTCTAAATGTTCTGCGCTAGGTAAACCCATCATGGAAGCCTCATCCATAACCTCGCTACCATAATGAACTTCATAGCCTAAGCTTTGCAGCTCCTTTATAACCATACTAGCTGTACGGAATTCAGTCCAACCCGGTTCAGGATGCTTATGTAAATCTCTTCTTCTTGCTACTAATTCATTCTTCAAAGCTTCAGCTTCTTGCCAAATACTCATTTTTAACCCCTCGCTTCTTTTAATTTTCTTCTAAATTGAAAAGCACTACCTGGTCACTATCCATGGGAATATAAACCTCAGTAGCTACTTTTGCTCGGTTTTCGTTGGTTACCCATTTTCCACATTGTGGACAGCTCATACTCACAATCGGCAAAGCCCATGCTAAATGCTTACCGCATTTAGGACAAATATATTCAACTTGTAAAGGTGCAGTTGATAACTTTTTCTTCACGAGCTTCCCTCCTGCAATAGTTCACTATTGTATATTATACTACAAAGTACTTAAACTTGTATAGCTTATTGCTATTTTTAGTAAAAAATGTTAGACTTATAAATAAGATGAAAGACTCTAATAATTGGCATTAGCTATAATTACTCGAGGTGAAATATGCTTACTGCAGAAGATTTTGAAAAGCTAGGCTTCTGGGAGGATACAACTCCGGAAGAAAACATAACCATCTATGGTATGGACTTTGATAAAAACTATGTTACCCTTACAGATGTGGACGGTAAAACTCCTGTCGAGCCTAAGAAAGCCATTATAATGGCTGCTTATGATGATAACAGCTGCTTCCTCTGGTTTAGAGAATTCAAAAACTTTAAAGCGTTAGCTGAGGTTTGTGCTCAAGCAGCAAGTGCCAGTGACGAATTATTCCAGCTCTTTGAAGCAGAAAGTGCAAAATAACAAATAAAAAAGGGACTATGAAAATAACTTTTTCATAGTCCTTTTTATTTTAACCATTCTACATAACTGCAAAATTCAAATTTTAATTATTCTTCGTCTTCAGCGAAATCATTATAACCATCGAAGCCTAAACCGCAAGGATCAATCACTTTTTTTCCCTCCAAAATTGTTCAAAATTCACGTTAAAAAGTAAGTTGTTTTTTCAATGTGATTATAATACAACATTCGTAATAAAAAATAAAGCGATTCCGAAACTTAAACGTTTAATTAAAATGACCGTTTAAAATCCTTTTTATGCCACTAAAGTTTCACTTAAAATATTAACATTACGTACCATACCGTAGGCTTTATTTTTTAAGCGCAAATGTGTAAATAAAGATTTTTTTGTTGCTGCAACAATAGTTTCTACTTTATGTTGAACACTGTCATAACGAGTAATAATATCATAGGCTACTACACATTTTAATTTTGCATTTTCTTTCAACATTTTGTATTCCTCACTTACATTCCTAAAATTCTATCCATGACAATTAAAGCAACTGTAAACGGCACGCTGATTACACAACCACCTACAAAATAAAATACTCCGTTATAGCGAGAGAAAACATCCTTACCAGTCTTGTAATTTTTCTTGTTTTGTTTTTTAATGTTATGCATTTTACATGCCTCCTTTGTCTTTCCTTGATACCATTATCGCAAAGTAAAAGGAAGCATTATGTCTCTTTATATGAACATTTATTTTTTCTTTACGTTTTTCAGAACATTTTTTCGAATATTTTTCAGCAAACAAAATACCCCTGTCACTGATTACACAGAAACAGGGGGTTATAATAGCAACACCTAATATTTAATTTTATTTATTTTTGAAAACCTCTACCAGAAGCTTACCGATTTCATTACGTATATTCTGATTAGGTTCATGAAAATTATTAACTAGTACACTCCAAGCATAAATTGGCTTATCAGCAGGGTAATAGCCTACATAACACTGCACATTAGTCATACTACCTGATTTAGCTGCTAAGCTATTGCCCAGCTTAGCCTTAGTTAAATTCTTGCTAATGTATAAATCTTCACCCAATACAGGCATAAGACTCTTCAAAGTAATTGCACTTCTGCCTTTTGTATTTTCTGCCTTGGCCAACATTTGGCTGAAAAAACGAGCAGAAGCGGAATTCTTACGAGAGAGACCGCTACCATCGAACATAAATAGGGGTTGTAAATCAAGTCCTTGTTTATGCCAAAATTGTTTTACAACCTGGACCCCATTATCTCGCCTAGGCACCTTTTGATTTGCCTTAGCTAATTCCAGTAGCAAAGCATCGGCATACATGTTATCGCTTCTAACAAGCAAAGACTTGATAATCTCTGCTAGCTTAGGAGATTCATAATCTAGCAAAACACTACTCTTAAGCTTACTAAAATTCTCTCTGCGCTTCTGCAATTGAATATGCTTTCTGGCACAGGCCTGCTCAAGATCATATAGCAATTCAGCCTCTGGTTTAGGATTCCCCACCTCGTAAAACTGAGTTTTACTATTACTGGGAAATTCTCCCGTAATATAGAAACTAGGTTTAGCAGCGGGATATGGGATTATAACTAAATTTTCCCTTTGTCCAAGCTGTACGAATTGATTAATATTACATTCAAACTTTTTGTTCAGCTTTACTTTTATCTGACCATCTTTACTACCAATATTAAAGCCTAAAAGATTATCCTTATAATTAATTGCATAAACGCCAACACCGTAATCGGCCCCTAAGTCTTCTAATTCAATGTCCAGACTATTACCATATCTATCATAGTTACTACTATCTACAATAAAGCAACCTGTTATATTTCTGATTCCCTTATTTTCAAGAGCAGTAATAGTATTATCGACAAATGAAGCTTTATTAGGGAAATTGGAAGAACCAAGCGTAGGATCTCCACCTCCTACTAGAATAACATTACCATAAAAGGTGTCTCCTTTTTGTTCCCCCTGTAGTGTTACCAAAGTATGAAATCTGTAATCATCCCCTAGCATAGCCAAAGCTGTTGCACCAGTTAAAGTTTTCATAGTTGAAGCAGTGGGCAAAGCTTTATCACTGGCATATTCTGCCACAAGCTCACCACTCTTGATATTTTGTACACAGACACTTATATTGCTATGGCTAAAACTAGGTTGCTTTGCAAAATTATCAACAACCTGCTGAATTTGATAATCAGCCCAGGCTACAGAATGAAGCATTAAGCCTGCACAGATTACAAAGCTTTTTATTTTATTTACTAATTTCATAATTATCTTCCTATACTGCTTTTCTACTTCTTAAGGTCAGGATTATATCTGCAATATACCCTTTGGTTAATCAATTTTCGTGGAGTAAAAAATAACTTTTTTACAATTTATAAACTATATTTCTTCGTAAACAATATTTATCCTGCAACTATATTACATTAGTTTGGCAGATTAACTGCGCATTTCTTGTTTAAAAAGTCTTGACCAGCAACGACACCCTGTAGTAAAATACAGGTAGAGCTATATTGTAAAGTTGTAGAGACTTAAACAGTAGCCAACTACATATTATATAACGTCGTTAGCTAAAGCAATATTATTTTTAGAGAGGCAATTATGTATCATAGCAGTTTGAACATTTATCTCATCAATCAAACTGAAGAATGCGTCCTTTATTTAAAGGACTATCCCTATCCTAAAAACTATAGGGTAAATGTTTATGCAGATACTACACCTATGCCCAGTTCTCTAAAAAAAGCTGATGTTTTACTAGTTAACCTACCCACGCGTGACATTCTCGATTTTTTAACACTCTATAAACAAGAAGGTAAAAAAGGCTCTAAGCTCATTTTTAACACCACACCTCAACGCAGAAACTTAATTTTAAATTCTCCAGATAAAGATCTTGTCTATGACCTATGGCCGATGGCTATGACCATTAACAGCTTTTCCTTTGGCTTTAAAAAACTCTTTGCCAATATTCATCGAGATAATGAGCTTTGGCAAAAGGAACAATGCCTGAATACTGTAATTAATAGTACTGATTCCCTGATTTGGTTCAAGGATAAACAGGGCGCACATCTTCGTGTTAACGATAATTTCTGCAAGGCTGTTAATAAAACTCATGAGCAAATTCAAGGCCGAGGTCACTTTTATATTTGGGATTTGACTCCCGAGGACTACCAAGCTGGCGAATATATCTGCATGGAATCTGAAATAGAGGTCATGGATAAAGGAGAGCGTTGTCTCTTTGACGAACAAGTCAAAATTGGCGACGAGCTTCATTATTTAAAGACCTACAAAAGTCCTCTTTTCGATCTAGATGGTACTGTTATGGGTACCTGTGGTGTAGCGGCAGATATAAGTAATGAAATCTTCTACAGACAGTATTCCAGCTCTACCCAAAAGGAAATTGCTGAATTAAAACATTACGTATATGTGGATAATCTTACAGGTGGCGATACGTACCTGTTATTTAAGTCCAAGGTGCGTTCCATTAACCGCAATGGTTCTATCATTGCTATTAACATTCATGATTTTAAAACCATTAACACAATTTGTGGCACCAGTCTTGGCGATATTGTTTTAAAACGTATTTGGATGATTTTAAAAGACCTCAATAAGCCTGAGGATCTTGTTGCCAGAGTTGGCGCGGATAGTTATGTGGTTTACACAATTGACGATCCTTTAGAAGGTCATATCTATAAACAACATGAATTTGTAGCAAGATTACAGGACCTTTCTCATGAATTAGACATTCCTTCACTTATACCTTATATCGGAACAGCTCCTTATAATCCTAATGATGACGTAGAGATAGTCTACAGTAGAGCTTGTATTGCTCGTAATCTCTTAAAAAATCGTCCTGGTGTTATTGGGCTAACCTATACCAATGAAATGGGCAATAATGCTAAAGGTATGCGTTCCTTAGAAGCCGCCTTTGATGATGCGTTAGCAGATAATCGCATTGAGCTTTGGCTCCAGCCTAAATTCTCTCCTAAAACCAATACCGTAGTTGGTGCGGAAGCCTTAGTTCGTTGGCGTGGTAAGGATTCCATTATCATACCACCTATTAAATTTATTAGCCTGCTAGAAACCAACGGTAAAATTAAAGAATTGGATGAGTATATTTACCGCAAAGTTTGCTGCTATCAAAAGCGAGCCCTTACTGAAAATGGTAAATTAATCCCTATATCTGTTAATCTTTCTCGTGTTAGCCTTTTCTCTAATAGCATAGTTAGACGTTACGCAGAAATTGCCAACGAGTTTGGTATCAGCCGAAAATATCTTCCTATAGAGATAACAGAAAGTGCCACTATCAACGATGTGAAATCAGCAGAGACCATTCGCCGTTTCCACTTAGAAAAGTTTCCAATACACCTAGATGACTTCGGTGCAGGTTATTCTTCCTTAGCTAATCTCACAAGTTCTAGCTTCAACACCATTAAGTTGGATAAAACTCTTATTGATAATATAGCCAAAGAACGTGGTGCAAAATTACTTAAACATATCGTTTCCTTAGCTAAAGATTTAAATATCTCAGTTACTGCTGAAGGTGTTGAGGAAGCTTCTCAAAAAGATTTCCTGACAGAATTAGGAGTTGACGATATCCAAGGTTATTATTACTCCAAACCTATTCCTGAAGAAGAGTTCTGGGAAAAATACGGTAAATAGCATCTAGCAAATGAAAAGCTCAGCCTTTCGCTGAGCTTTTTTTATGCAAAAATTGACATGCACATAATTCCTTGTTCATTTTTCACATTGTAAAAGTTAATGATATTTCCCAAATGAACTCCAAAATCATTTTGAGGTTCTTGTAACAATACTCCATAGAAAAACATTTTCTGAATACCTTCTAATAGTACATAACAGGTCTCTATGGTTTCTTCATGGACTAAATGTACTAATACCACATCAGGATTATCCCATGCTCTGCAGCCATCCAGATTAGCTACACGACGAGTTTGTTCTATATTTTCTGAAACTACACACCTTTGCTTAATAGCTTCCACCTGCGCCCCATAATTACTGTAGATTGGCAAACCGGAAGGTAAAATAAAGCTTTGGCAATCTTTGAGTGTAGCTAATTGACCTTGTACTACAGCATCCACCAAAGGCAAAAATTTAAGTTGTTTATTAGCAGCATTAAAATTCGCCAAGGCTAATTCTTCGTAGCACAGACCTTTTTGGTGATCCACATAAACATAAATTACAATTCCCGAAGCATCCTCAACACCTTTGTCTTTTTGCACATAGACATATTGGTTCTGAAGTTCTCTAAAATTATATTCTGAAAGAAATTGCAGCATAATTATCTATGACAGCAACCAAAGCCACTATGACGAGTATTATGTTCGTTACACCAATAGCTCCCATTACTTGCATGACGGGTATTATGTTCCTTGCACCAATAAGAAGAGCTACCATCATGGCGAGTACTATGACGATTGCACCAATAGCTTTCAGCAAAGGCAACAGAGCAAAGCATGGACATAATCAACAATGTTATAGCGCATATTTTTTTCTTCATAAAAATAACCTCCTTATAGTCATATAATGTTAAATCGCAAACTATAAAAAAACAATTATATTCTAACGTTTAAAAGGGTTTTCTGGTTTATCTTTATACTGACCTTCTCTTTGAACAGCTTCAAAACACTTTCTAATCATATTAATCTCAATGAATAAATCTTTTCCATCTTCAGAAGGATTTACTACAATACCAGTTAAATTTTTCTCCGCTAGCGCCAACTTCACAAGCTCGGCTAAAGGAAAAACTACAGTTTCATAATGTAAAGGCGATATGCTCTCCCTAAGCTCACTAGTATAAAATGCAAAAAACACAGATTGTCCAACATTGATTTTTAAGACCTTAGTGTCTTCTATTCCGTTTTGCAGTTTTTCCTTTAATATTAAAACACGTATTTTCTCCTTATTATTCATAGCGTCACAAAAGGCACTCAAAGCATTATTTAAATTTTCTTTGCTCTTATTTGCACGAAATGCTTCAATCCTATTTTCAAACGCTAACAGTGATAATCCCATAAATATAAAACTCCTTAATAAATCTCTAATATTATGTTCAATTCTGCAAATGTTAATCTTTTTCCTGCCTAAAAAATAAATTAAGTAAGTTCACAAAACACTTCAGAATATGATAAAATATATTATGGCTAAGATAAAAAATATTTTTTCATTTTAACTTAATTTTGACATATTTATAGATTAACATTAATCTTAGAAAGGGGATGATTCCATGTACTGTGTTAATTGTGGTAAAGAATTAAAAGCTCAATCCAAGTTTTGTCCTGAATGTGGAACCAAAGTTATTCAAGAAGAAAATGTGATTATAGAAAACGAAACTGCTAAACAAGAGCTTAAAGCTGAGGCTGTTCAAGAAGAAAAAATAACTGTAGAAGAGATTCCTCAAGAAAAAGTTAACGAAGACACTGTTGAGCAACAAGCTAAGACTGAAGAGGTGGCTGCAGAAAAATCTACCGCAGATACTGCTGAGCAACAAGCTAAAGTTGAAGATACTTCTGAACAAAAATCTACTGCAGATACTGTTAAGGAAAAATTAGATGATGCAGTTGACTCTGCTAAAAAAGCTGGCAAAGAGTTTGCTGAAAGTGAAACTGTCCAAAATGCAAAAAAGGAAGTTAATGATATTTTCAACGAAGCAAAAGCAGCTAGTAATATCCAAGCAGGCACTGCAACCGAAGGAGAAACTGTCGTTCCCAGACAAGAAGTTAGCTTCCTGGTAGATTGGTTCTATTGGACTGGTCGTCGTAGCAGATTGAAATATCTAATGATTACCATTTTCACTTCTCTCTGTTCCTTAGCACTGGGTTCAACCGTAATTTTCTCTCTCCTCTTCTGCTATATGTCTGCCGTGAACCTGGTAAAACGCTTACATGACTGCGATAAATCCGGTTGGTTCGCATTCCTCCTAATGTTGATAGAATATCTAATCTTAAACCTCACCTGGCTCTTTGGCTTAATCGGTATCGGTTTGGCAGCTGCTGGTAGCATGTCCGGTTTACTGCTCTGGTTAATTCCTCTGCTCATCGTTTGGGCAATTAAACTCTGGGTATTCTTTGTTCCTGGCACCAAAGGTCCCAACCGTTATGGTCCTGAACCTAAATAAGCTAATTTAAAACACCTACAATAACAAAAGACGTCCCTACATAAGTTGTAAGGACGTCTTTTAAATTTCCCAAAATCACCAGGCTTGCGGTGTCATCGGGGTCATAACCCCAAAGGAGTAGCCACGATCACGCAGAAGTTGAATAATTTCCGGAAGAGCTTTAACTGTCTCTTCTTTCGCATAGCCGCAATGCATAAGTACAATAGCTGAAGATATACCACTAGCAGTTTGTTCCCTAACCTTTTGTACAAAATCTGCAGCCGTAGGATGCCCACCTACTGCATCATCAATGCATACATTCCAGTCATGCTCCACATAGCCAGCAGCCTTCAATGCAGGATAATAAGCACTTGTAAACATACCATAGGTACCACCAGGAGCACGTACTATCAAAGGACGAACACCTATAATATCTTTAATAATCTTTTCTGTTTTAGACAATTCCTCCATAAAATTATCCACGTAAGGATAAAGCAAATTATAGTTATGACTATAGCTATGATTACCAATAGCATGACCTTCATTGAAAATACGCTTCAAGGTTTCCGGATAATTAGGACATTGGTAGCCCACAACATAGAAGGTTCCCTTTATCCCTTCATTTTTCAGTACATCCAACACACCTAAAGTATTTTTCCCATCAGGACCATCATCAAAGGTCAGGTAAGCAATTTTGCCATTTCTATAAGGAAGTAAATCCGGCATATAGGTATTTAGACCATTAGCACGACGTTCCGTTACAGTGAATTTATCATAAATAGGTGTATTCGCATCTGAAAGCTGTAAATTACTCATGTTTTCATCTACGAGTATGTAAGGTAATTTTTCTACTACTGGAGGTGTATTTATTGGTGCTTGAGCAGCATCTTCTTGATGTTGAGAAGCTACAAGTTCTTTATCCTTATTTTGCTCAGCAACATTCTTATCCGCTTGAGTCACATCAACTTTAGCTTCAGTTTTTACAACAGTTACCTCTGTTTGCTTACTAGTTTTTTCCTTGTGTTTTCTATGTCCCGCAAAGCCAACACAGGAAACAGACAAGCATAAACCCAATACCGTTATTAAAGTTGCAGTCTTTTTTAAACCTACCATTTACTTACACCTCTATTTAGCGTAAAAAATTACGCAATTTTGCTGATATTATGTACCCTTTTACAGCCTGACAAAAGTTTTAAAGCTTTGTATAATATAACTACAAAACCAAAGCATTGCTAGCAGACCTTACAACCTCTCTCAGAAAGCTGCTAGGATTCATCTTCTCAATTCATTCATTTTTCACACTCCCACTGAAGCAAGACTTGCCTTAAATTCCATCAGGGCAGGTCTTGCTTTAGCTTTATTATAGCATAGGCATTTTTCGCTAACAATATAAATATTACATATTGTATGAATATATGCATTATCGTACATATGTAATATATCTATCAGTCGTCCATTATTGTAGATGGCATTTTGCAAGACAGTGTACTATAATTCACTCATAAACAATCAATGACACTAGCAGATATAGGTTATATTAAGAGGAGGTTATAGCATGTGTGCTAGATGTGTACTATTATGGCAAATCCAAGAATTAAAAGCAACTTTAGAGGAGCTTGGATGTGAATTCGGTTGCCATTTCGATGTAGATATAACAGACGACCTAAAAATTGTTTGGAAAGCTTATAACGATAGAAGCTCAAACTGTGCCCCCAAGCCGATCTTAACAAATGGAGAAATTGGCTATGGTATTACAGAATTTGAAGCCGATGTGCAGAAAATGCCTTCCCGTTTAAAAGCTATTTTATCAACCATTGCCTAAAAGCTAAATTTTATATCCCATTTACAGCATAAAAATACTGCTAAGCAATTGTCTTAGCAGTATTTTTAATATTGTTTGTTATATTAAGGTAAGGTCATGTTTAGACAAAATCGCGTTATTAAATCACATTTGTTTTAGAGCTTCTACACATTGCTCGAATACTTCAAAACCATTTAGAACAGTAATATCAGCTTCCTTAATAACCTCATAGAGATCCTGTCCAACAACTACCTCTAAGCTATTATTTTTTGGTTCACATTGCAGCACTAAAGGTTGCTTGATTAACACATTATTACGGGTATAGGAAGCTTTTTCCATCAATTCCATAAATACCTCATAATTATAAAAATCAACACCATATAGCAAGAAAAATTTTTCCAAAAGTTCTACAGGTACGATAATCTTGCAGGATCCCTTCTCCTGTACGGTCTCAAGCTTTGTATAAATACTTGCTGCAATAACCATCATTATACAACTAGAATTATAATCATAAAGAAAACAACGAAAATCTGGATATTTATTCTTCATCAGTTTAAAAATACTGTCTGAAAAACGCATTACCTCAACTCGTTTATTGTTGTTCATTATTCATTACCTCTCTAAATATTTTCTTTTTTATATTATACCATAAATTCCAGAAAAAATGCCAAAAATACCGTTACACATGAAGAAACATATCTGTTAACATAACTAAAATTTATTCCCATAATATACATCTCAGATAAAATATGATATAATATCTTCGATTAAACTGAACGGAGGTATTTACCTATGAAAAAAATCGTCTACCTGTTATTAACTGCTATAATGTGCTTTGCACTCTGCGGTTGCTCTAACGAAAAAGCTGCTAATGCTTTAAAAGATGCTATTTATCTGGAAAAACCAGTTATCAATGCTGCTAACGAAGGCAAGATTGTTATTATCCATGGCTATGCTAATATGTCTAAAGGTGCGCAAGATTTAGATTTAGGCTTAAGCTTCGATTCTCCTGTTGTAACTAGAAACGTACAAATTCTCGAAGCTCAAACTAAGAGCACCACAACTACCACTACTACTAATAACAAAACTGACAAAAAAGAAGTTAAAAAGACTACTGAATATGTTTGGAAGGACGTTAACGTTAAAAATAACAAAACTCCTTTCAAAACCGAAACCTTTACTGGTGAAGCAAAAATTGGTGATTTCACCATTACCGGTAACCCCCTCAAAGTTATGTTCAACAACAAGAACATAACCGTTACCAGAGAAATGGCTACTCGTGCTGGCTTAAATTACTGGAAGCAAGGCATCTCCAAAGCTTTCATGACCACTCGTAGAATTTCCGATCGTTTCATGACTACCAATAGCGAACTGAAAGCTCAAAATGAAGGTGCTTCTCGCATCAGCTATGTTGGTAAAGAAAAACAATCTAAGAGCGATTACACTGTTGCCGGCGTTCAACAAAACGGTAAATTAGTTTCCACTAAAGAATTCACCATTCAATATTATGCAGGTAATCTTTCTAAAGAGCAAATGATTGAGAAAAATAAATAATTTTAACTAATCATTATTAGTAACACTAAAGCCAGTCTAGCGATAGACTGGCTTTAATAATTTTTATGAACTTTAATAGTGTAAATACTAATTTACTATATCAACATTAAAAAATATGTTTAATTCTACAGTAGGTATTTAAAGCATATTCAGCTTCCTTATCAAAAGCTACAAAGATAACCTTGCCAATAGAACAATCTGGATGTCTATCAAGAATCCATTTAACGGTATCAACCATGATTCTAACAGATTCATCCAATGGCCAACCTTTGCTACCTGTACCAAGGACAGGAATAGCTATACTTCTAGCATTATTACGTGCTGCTTCCATGAGGCAATTGACAAAACAATAGCTCATAATGGCTGGTAAATTCTCCATGCTTAAATCATATTCTGGAGGTAAAGCATGAATCAGATAACGAGCTGGCAGCTTAAAAGCAGATGTCAACACGACATTACCAGGAGACAGCTTGTCCACCTTTTTCAAAGCTTCAGCAATTTCATATTCCCCTGCAATTGTAAAAATATCCTTCGACATTCCTTTCCCCTTGGAAAAGTCTTTTTCTGCAGAATATACAATTGCTTCTGCTACAACTCTCGTAATATTCGATTTACATACTTGATAAGCAACTTCTAAAGCCATATCTTTATACCATGTCTTTTAATAATTATTAGAGTACAACTCTTTTTTATATTATAGCATTATTATAAACATCCGACAATAGAGTGATATTATCCCCTTAGCAAATATACATAACCTATTTTATGTTTTTTATCTTATTCCATAAGATAAACTTTTTTATGTTGCGAAAGTTGTCTATATATAGTAAAATTTTAATAGGGTATTGTAATCTTTTTTATTAGGTGGGTTTCGTTATGAGCAAGCACAATGTTTTTACAAATGATTTTTATATTATTTCCAAGGATTTCCGAATTCTTGAATTTAACGAATCTGTAGCAAAAATGTATCCTGGAATAAAAAAGGGGGATTTATGCTATAAGAGAACCATGAACCGCGACATTCCTTGTGCAAGCTGCCCTATTATAGGCAATTCTAATAAAGATGATATTGTCTTTTATGATCCCAATTATAAGAGCTGGATGGAATCCATTTTTAGTAAACTTGATAATGAACGTTATGCTGTTGCCACTCGTAAGGTAGATACCACCATTATTAAAGAGTACAATCAATTTAAACATTCCGTAAATGTTACCCCTTTAGGCTCCCATGCGAAACTAGAAGCAGAACAAGCACTTCTTTTAAATCGACTTATAGAGTCAAGCAGACAAATTATGTCCAGTGAGCGACGCCTAAAGCAGGAGCAAATGTACTCCAATACAATTATTGCTCAGTTGCAAAAGCTTTTAAAGGCAGCCATCTGGATTATTAAATTTGATGCTGACGGCAATTCCGTTGACGTCTATCGTAGTATGGAATATTTGGAGATTCTTGGTTATAAAGATAAAGCTGAATTTCCTGATACCGTAGAAGCCTTCGAATCCCATGTCCATCCTAATGATAAAGAAAAAGTGCATACTAAATTTATGGAACTGATAACTTCTAAGGATTTAGATTTTACTTACGATGTAACTGTTAGAATTAGAGATGCAAATGACAACTATCGTTGGATTCACAGCGTAGCTATGTTGGCAAAGAGTGACGAAAATTATCCCAATATTTGTATAGGTATGGATGCCGATGTTACAGATGAATATGAGCAGGATAAACTAACTGGTGGCAAGAACCGTGTAGGCTTTCTGCGTCTCGCAGACCATTTTTTAGCTACTCAGAACAACAACAATTATGCTTTGCTTTACTTCAATCTGAAAAAGTTCAAGGCCTTTAACGAATTTTCCGGTTCTGATAATGGTGACCTTCTCCTTAAAGGCTACTACGATTTTTTACAACAATCCGACCTTGATATTGTTTGTATGGGGCGTCGTGGCGATCACTATTTCTGTATTGTAAAAAAAGACCCAGACCTATTCCACAAAATTGAAAAGCTTTGTTATTTTACCTTCAAAAATAACGATCGTACTGTGTCTATTTATGTACGCTGTGGCATCTGTTTAATCGATGGAGCAATTAAGAATTCCGTAAGTTTATTGGACAGAGCTCAACTTGCTGAAAGATCTGTCACCGATGAATATGTTAAACCTTATGCAATCTTCGATGGCAAAATGCGCGATTGTTATGTTGATGAAGCCTTTGCTGTTTCTGAAATCGAAAAAGCTCTAGCAGAAGGCCAAATCAAAGTTTATTATCAGCCTATCGTTGATACACAAACAGGTAAAATCGCCTCTGCTGAAGCTTTGGCCCGTTGGGAACATCCTAAACGTGGTTTTATTCCGCCCAACATCTTTATCCCTGCCTTGGAGAAGAATGGCTATATCTCTAAGCTTGATTACTATATTATAAAAAAAGTTAAAGACTTCTATACCGAAAATCTAAAAAACAATTTACCCGTAGTCCCTGTTTCCGTGAACATTTCCTGGATGGACTTTTATGATGGTGGTTTTATTGATAAGGCCGTAAGCAGCTATAGCCTGACAGATCTTCCCAAGGAATTACTGCGCGTTGAGATAACCGAGTCTTCCTATGCTGCTATGAATAATAATGCTAGTAAGAGTATTAACGATCTGCGTTCCTT
>JAKSOK010000039.1 GCA_024405615.1 Phascolarctobacterium sp. | reverse complement strand
GCAATTACCGCATAAGGCAATTGAGTGTAAACATGGGCAGTATTTTCAATTTCACAAGCCTTAGAGGTAAATACAGTAGCATCAGCGTAGAAGCAAGCATGGCTACAGAAGGTTGCGCCGGATACGATTGCTGCCATAACCAGTAAAGGATTAGCATTAACAGCAAAACCTAAAGGAATTACGATAGGAGCACATACTGCAGGTATACCCCAGTTAGAACCAGTGATGAAGCCCAGGCAACCTACAACCCAGAAGGCAAACATAGGATACCATTGTGCATTAACATAAGGCTCAATAAGACTAATTACATAAGCTGGCATGCCAATAGCGGTCATAGCACCTTCGATATAGAAAGCTGCAACAATGATGGACAGTACGGGAATTAAATCTGCAAAGCCTTCAATCCAGCAATCGCAGAAGCCATTAAAAGTGATTTTCTTACGAGGAAGATAAAGGATAAGACAGCAGAATAAAGCCGCAACCAGACCAATGAACATATCATCATAGTACATTTGCACAGCAATCATGGTAAGAATGGGAATAACGAAATCCCAAACACTAGCATTGTCCAGACCTTTAATCTTATCTTGGCTATGATACATATCAGTTTCGATAGAACCGTAACCTTCTTCGTCTATTTTGGTACGTTCATAAGCGCGTTTCATAGCACCGATTTTGGGTACAACACCAATGATAAACAGAGGCACAATACCTAAAGCAAAAATACCATAGAAGATATAGGGAATAATTTGAGTATAGGTGGAAATGGCATTACCATAACCTAAAGCCTTAATAGCATCCTGTTCGTAGAATACACCACCGAAGAAAATAGCCCAGGTGGAGAAAGGAATAAGTACGCTAGTAGGTGCACCAGTAGAGTCTACTACATATGCTAAAGCTTCGCGAGGAATCTTACGTTGATCCGCAAGCTTCTTTGTACAGCTTGTTACGGTCAAAATATTCATATAGTCATCGATATAAATAATCATACCTAAAATCCAGGCAGATAATAAAATGCTGGTTTTAGATTTACATACTTTACCGAGAACTCTTGCAATAGCATTAGTACCGTTAGATTCGTTGATTACGGCAATCAAGCTTCCGAACAAACCGCATACCAAAAGCATCCAAACAGATTCGGGATCGGTAAAAATATCAAAAAACTTTTCTACAGCTAAGGCTACAAAGGGTTGTCCCGTATGATAGCTTAGCATTCCGTACCCCAATAAAGCACCTACCATTAACGGTTCAGTAGTTCTTTTTGACCAAATTGCAAAAACAACCGTTATGATTGCCGGCAATAAGCATATGGCTCCCAATTCCATAAACCAAGCCTCCCTAATCTAAAATCTCTCCTCGAGGAAAACAATGAAAAACAAAGCAAACCCCATAAATCTATATGAAAAATTGCATTTTTTTCAAGTCTCGCTATATTTTAGTACAATATTATAGGAAAATCAAGTTTTTTCGTTAATTTTTAAAATTATTTTCTAGCTTTTATCTTTTTAGTTAATTATGTCATAAAATAAGCAAACTGAGGATTTTTTCATGGATTTATAATCGGAAATTATATGCAAACAAAAAAGGCTATACATTTTCGTATAGCCTTTCATTTTAGAGTGGTTTAGAAGTTATCTGGCAGATTTAGGATAGTAGCAACAATTTTCTTAGCATTTTCTACTACAGAAGCTTCATATGCCCATTCCTTTAAGGTATGGTTCTCAGCACCACGAACACCGCAACCACAAATTGTAGGTACACCCTGTCTAGTAGTGAAAGCGCCATCACTTGCCCCACTAGAATAAAGAGCCTCTGGAGCTTTATAACCAATTTCCATGCAAGCATCTTTATAATAAGTAAACAGTATGTCAGATTTTTCCACCTTTTCCATTGCAGGGAAGCAAGCACTTTCCTCTACCTCAATAGTAATACGTTCATCACTAGGCTTGGAACAAATTTCACGAATTTTAGCCATAGTATTGTCATACATAGCTTGAGTGGAATAACGTAAGCTTGCAGTAATTTCACAATAATCTGGTACGGAGTTTACGGCAGAACCACCGGAAATTTTACCGCAGTTGCAATATACACCATCAGGATAATCAGTTAAGCATTCTAAAGCTTCAACAATTTTACCAGCTTCACGAATTGCGCTAGCACCCTTTAAAGGAGCATTACCAGCATGAGAAGAAATGCCGTGAATCTTAACCTTGAAAATATTAGCACCTTTACGACTAAGAACTACATCACCATTTGCAGGAGCACTTTCACAGTTAAAAGCCGCCGCAGCGCCAGGAACATTATCTGTATAAAGCTTCAAGCTTTCACCTTTAGAAAGGCTATGCGCAACCTCTTCATCACCAGTCAACAAAATCTTAATTTGGCGTTTTTTATAACCAGCAAATTGCAAAGCTTTTGTTACTAGCAAAGCAACCGCAATACCGCCCTTGCAGTCATATACACCAGCACCATTGACAATGCCTAATTTTTGTTCCCAAATTTTATCACCAAAAGCGCCTTTGGGATGTACAGTGTCCATATGTGCCATTAAAATAATGGGCTTTAGTTCTCCTTTAGGAGTCCAAGCAGCTACACTTGCGCCAGCAGTTGGAAAGCTATATTTTTGTGTAGACAACCCCATAGCCAACAAATAGGTATCCATGTGAGAAGCCAACATGTTTACGCCTTCAACATTAGCACTTTGACTCTCAATTAAAACGATTTCCTTCCACAAATGCACCATGGACTCGTATTGACTATCCATGAACTCAAATATTTTTTGCATATCCATAGCAAAACCTCCTTACCACTTTACATTATTAGGGTGTGCTATTTTCCCGGCAATAGCACTTGCTGCCGCAATAGCTGGCGAGCATAAATATACTTTGGCCTTAGGTGAGCCATATCTTCCCAAAAAATTACGGTTATTTGTACCTAACATAACCTCGTCATCAGCTAAAAGTCCCATTGTTCTCCCTTGACAGAAGGAACAATACGGCGGAGTAACGATGGCGCCAGCAGCTACCAAATCCTGTAACACGCCTATGCGCATTGCTTCCTCCATAACACTATTAGAAGCAGGAGTTACAATAAGCTTCAAACCCTTGGCAATTCTATGTCCACGTAAAATATCAGCTGCTATTTGCAAATCCTCTAAGCGTCCATTAGTACAAGAGCCAAGACAAACCTGGTCAATATGGGTACCTTCAACCTCGCTTAAATTTTTAATATTATCAACATAGGGAGGACAGCTTAAAACTGGTTGCAATTCTTCTGCCCTATAAGTCATAACTTTTTCGTAATGAGCATCTGCATCTGGTTTTACCCAAGCTATATCCTGTAATGGCATTTTGCAAAATTCTGCAGTTTTTTCGTCAGCCGCAAATAAACCAGCCTTTGCTCCACATTCTACTACCATATTGGCAATTGTCAAGCGTCCAGCCACACTTAATTCATCAATTGTGGTGCCACAAAATTCCAAAGCCTTGTAGGTCCCGCCTGCAGCTCGTAAATCACCCAATACTCTTAGAACAATATCTTTAGCATAAACCTGATCCGGCAATTTACCATTAATCTCAATCTTAATAGTTTCAGGAACTTTCAGCCACATTTCACCAGTGCCCCAAACATAGGCCATTTCCGTATAACCTACTCCTGTAGCAAAACAGCCTACGGCACCATAGGTAGTTGTATGTGAATCAGTAACTACAACCACTTCACCCGGCTTAGCATATCCCAATTCAGGCATCAGCTGATGGGTTATGCCACCCGTATTGTGAAAATGTTCAACGCCAAATTCATCTATCAGCTTAAAAGCGTAGCTCTCTAAACGAGGATCATCTGGAAGGCAGCATGGATTTAAATGATCCTGAAAAATTATCGTGCGTTCCGGATATTTCAGCTTCGAAAAACCCATTTCCTTCAATTTTTCATAAAGCTTACAGGTATAAATATCATGAGCAGCAGCACAATCCGGCTGAACGGTAATCAGGTCCCCTGGCTTAATGCTTGCTAACCCGGCATTTTTCATAAGTATTTTTTCAGCAAGTGTATGTCCCATTCTTCCTCCTACAGCACACCATTCTGTTTCTTGGTGCTTTTAACCAAGCCACCAGCTCTTACTAGCCTATATAGGTTATCAGATAGATAAGGAATAGCATATTCCTTGCCTTTATGTTCAATGCATTTATTAATATTTACAGTAATTACATCGCCTTCTGCAACTTCATCCGGCAATTCTGGACATTCTATTAACAGCATTCCATTATTAATGGAATTACGGAAGAAAATTCTCGCAAAGGATTTAGCAACAATAGCTTTGATACCAGCATAGGCTAAGATTTCTGCCGCTTGTTCACGAGAAGAACCACAGCCAAAGTTACTGCCGCCCACAATAATATCTCCGGGCTGAACTAATTTGGCCAGTTCAGGTCTTAGGGGTTCAAAAATATGACTTTTTATTTCGTCCATGCTTGCATAGCTCAAATGCTGGGTGGGCATAATGATATCAGTGTCAATATCATCACCAAATTTCCATACTCTACCAGTAAAGGTCATAGGAGCTTCTGCATTGTCTTCTTTAGCTACTACCTTTTCTTTGACTTTTTCTACTACAGACTCAGGAATAGTTTCTGGTTCAAAGCCTAAATACCCTTTAAGTGCCGTTTCCACCGCAGTACGAGTATCTGTCAGAACAATTTCTCCACCCTTGCCAGCATAGTCTGGCTCATTATGGATGTCATTAGAAACTAAAACTTCTCCTTCTCCTATACGTGCCTGCTCAGAAGGCTGGGCACATTGGTTAAGAATAAGTCCACCAGCTTGCATAATAGTAGTCAGATATCCTGCGGTAGCAGCCATATAGTATATTTCGCTAGAAGCAGGAGCAACACTTAAGCGTACCTTACGAGCTAGCTTTTTATTCTTAAGTAGCTCTGCAGTTAATTTAATATCCTCTAAAAAGCCACCCTGGCTACCACCAATATAAACTGCAATTACATCTTTACCGAAGGTACTAGCAGCTGGTAAAACATAGCCTTTTTCGATTTCAGCTAAATCTATAACAACATCTTCAGGAGCATTTTCAGTGAAAAGCACACTGCGTGCTCCCATTCGTTGACACCAACCACAGAGAAGCATCTTCTCTTCAAGCTTTAGACCTTCAGTGCAATCGACAAATTGCAGGATTGTTTTAGCGTTCACCTGAGGTTGGAATATTTCGGCAATAGTTATTGCAACAGAGCGCATATCCAGCGCCGCATCCAAAGTTCCTTGAAGCTTTATAGTAAAATAATTGCTAGCGGACATTTCCAATTCGCCCTTGGCAAGAACCTCTGCCATAGTGGCCGCATCTACAACGATGCCCAAAGCACCTTGGGCACCAATCATAAAGATATCTTCATCAGTAGCAACCACAACATCTCCAGCTTTTACAATCTCTTTGGTCAAGTAATGTCCAGCCATAGTTGATCCATAAAAATAAGGAGTATTATACTCTTTGGCAAAAGCTGCAATTCTGTGTTGTTCCGCAGATACCTCTGGAGAATTAGGTGGAATAACCTGATCCTGAATTACATAGATTTTGTTAGCATCCCAAGGTTTTGTGACCTTTACGCTAAACAGATCTATAGCCTGCAGCGATATTTTATTGTTTAAAAGCGCATAATTAACTTTTAGCATTTTTCACCTATACCTATATATCTAAAATTATTTCATAATAATCTCATAAACCTGTTTGCCAATCAACAATGTAGTAACTAACAAATATAAAGGTCGCACATAAGCAGCACCTTTTTTAATAGCTAATCTTGCTCCACAAAAGGCTCCGCACAACATGGCCACACCCATGATTAAACCATAGGTCCAAACAACAGTACCGCTCATAGCAAAGGAAAACATACCACCTAAGCCACTCATGAAATTCAACACTTTCGCATTGCCTGCTGCTGTAACAAAATCAAAGCCTAAGAACAAAAATCCAAAAATCAAGAATGAACCTGTTCCTGGCCCAAAAAAGCCATCATAAAAGCCCAAAACCAAAGCAAGTAAAACTGCTTCTGCATAAAGCTTACTTGTTATTTCTTTTAATCTAGGATTGTCACCCCAGTCCTTACGGCGATAGGTATAAACTGCTACCGCTACTAAAAGAACAACAATAATGTTTTTCATTAGCTTAGCTGGTAGAAGATAAACCACATAAGCACCCAAAGCAGAGCCCAAAAAAGAGAAAGCACAGATTTTCCAGGCAATATTACTTATTTTCCCTGCTCGCCAAAAGGAAAATACGCTCATCGCTGCACCCATGGCAGAAGCAGCTTTATTGGTCCCTAACGCATAAGGAACAGGAAACCCAATACCTAACAAAAATGGGGTTGAGATTAAGCCTCCACCACCTACGGTCGAATCAATAAAGGCCGCTAAAAAGCCTGCTATAACCAAAGCTATAATAGTCAAAGGTTCATAACTAACTATATATGCCTCCATTTCCCCTCCAAAAACAATTTATATTTTTCATATTTATTTTATATTATATCATTTTCAACAGCAAAAAGCCAACATCATGTTCCATACTTAACTCAATTCTATCTTTGATTATATATATATAAAGTTAAAATTATATAATTTATATAATTTTGTTACATATTTTATATTGCATAAGGAATTCAAATAAATTTTATTTAAATATAAAATTTTTGTATAAAAAAAACCATAGAAATGTTATAATAGGTTATCTTATTATGTCCAATTTTATGATAGTAGGTGTTTTTATGTTTAGCAACTGGAAGGTTATCCTTCGTCGCCTCTTAGTTTTGATTGCTATGCTTATCTGCGTAGCAGCAATTGTCCATGAAGCAGGCAAAAGAATAACAACCCATAATGAAGAAGAGTTTCAACGTAACATCCATTCTGTAATGGATCAAAACGCTGATACTATTTCTATGCTTTTAGACAAACATAAAACTCTCGTAGAATCAATGGCCTCTCGTATGAGACTATTCTACAAATCCCCTCAGGAAGCACGCAGTTATATCTTACGTCAACATACAAGTCAGAATGTTTATAAATTCATGCGTGTCGGTTTTATTTATCCTGATGGTAATGGATTTGCCTCCGATGGTAATTCTGGCAATCTAGCCTTACGCGATTATTTTCAGCGCAGCATGAAAGGTGAAATCGTTATAACACCCACCATGACGAGTTACCTCGGCAAAAATCATATCAATGTCAATGTTATTAGTGCACCGGTGTATGATAAAGACAAAATTGTAGGTGTTGTTTTCGAAACTATTCCCAATGAAGTATTTGCTGATGTTATGAACAAAGGCGTTTTAGCTGAATTTGGCAGCAACGTTCTAGTTGATAACAATGGCGACATTATCGCTAACGATACAGACTCTCAGCTTTTAACAAAATACAACGATTTACTTCCTTTCGTAACCTTGGAATCGCATCAAAAACGTTTAAGTATTTGGGAGCAACGTGTAAAAAATATAGAAAACACCACTACTATGTACTTCGATCGCGATGGTGGTCAATATCTACACTTTGCAACAATTCATCTTGACCGCATGCAAGAACCTGTTCACATTGCTGTGCTTTTAAGTGTTTCTACCATTAAAGCCCAAACTACCCGTTTCTCTGAAGAAGTTTACGGTATTATGGGTATGATTCTACTCATTGCTGCCTTAAGCGTACTTTACTATTTCATAGATATCCAAAGACAGGAAAGTGCTCGTCGAAAGGAACTGGAAGCTATCGCATATACCTCAACTATTACCGGCAGTGATAACTACGCCTACTTCAAAAGTCAACTTCAAAAACGTAATGTATCTGGATACCTAGCCTATATGGGTATGCGTGAATTTGAGGTAATTCGTTCCACCCTTGGAACAGAAAAAGCAACCTACCTTATTCAAAAAACCTGGGAGCTGCTTAAAGAAAACTTAGGTACCAGCGATATTGCCGGTCATATTTCCGATGACACCTTTGCTATCTTCTTTGTAACTCGTCAGTTATCCTTAGTAGAAGAAAGACTCAAATCCTTAAATCTTTATTTAGCAAACTTAGAAGAAAAAGAAGCCGTACCACCATTAAAAGCATTCTTCGGCCTAACCGAATATGATTCTTCCCAGGATATAGATGTTGCCCTCAGTAATGCTAACATTGCGAGACAGAGTATTGCTGCTAAATGGGGTTCCCTGTATGCCCTGTATGGCGAGGAATACACAAAAAAATACTTGGCAAATACAGCCATGGAAAAAAGCTTCGAGAAAAACATTCAAGATAAAAAATTTGAGGTTTGGTATCAACCCAAATATGATTGCTTTACTAATACTATCATTGGCGCCGAAGCTCTGATACGTTTACGTGATGATAAAGGAAAGCTTGTTTCACCTGCAAAATTTGTCGAACTTTTTGAGCAAGACGGTCTTATCCGCCACTTAGATGAATACGTTTTCCGTACTGTCTGCGGCTTCCAGCAAAATAGACAACAGGAAAACAAACACGTCATTCCAATTTCCATAAACCTTTCACGCGTTAGCCTATACTATCAAGACATTGTTCAACGCTATGATGATATTATCACTTCTTTTGGTATCAGGCATGATCTAGTCCCTTTGGAAATTACCGAAAGTGCAACCGTTAACAATAAAACCATTCGTGCATTAATGTATGGCTTCTGCGCAAACGGTTTCCATATGCATCTAGATGACTTCGGAACCGGTTATTCTTCCCTATCCTCTTTAAATCAGCTTCCCTTTGAAAATATCAAAATCGATAAGAGTTTAATCGACTACATAGGTAATGCCAATGGTAACGCCATGATTAAACATATCGTACAGTTATCCAAGGAATTAGGTATGACCGTAACTGCAGAGGGTGTAGAAAATCAAGCCCAAATCGATTTCTTAAAGGATTTAGGCTGTCATTCCATCCAAGGCTATTTCTTCAGTAAACCTCTACCAGAAGCGGATTTCGTAAAACTTTTAGACAAATAATAAAAACTCTGCACTTCCAGCTAAGTGCAGAGTTTTGTTTTTATAGGCCTAATTCCTCGCCAATAATGACAACCTCCATATCAATATTGGTCATCTTTTTATACTCTATCAATAAGCCATTGCAAATACGCTCCGGGCTACTGCAATTATAGCATTTATCGCCCTTAATAGCACAGGGAGTTTTTTTATGCTTACGCTGAGCATTGCGAGGAGCCGCAACATTGCGCACGCGCCAAATGGCATCCTCTAAGGTTGGGCACAGCTTATTAATACCAACCACGTAATAGGTTTTTTCATGACCATAAATTGCCGCAGCTACTCTATTTCCGGTACCATCCATGTTAACCACAATACCATCCTCGGTAATAGCATTAGCAGAACAAAGGAAAATATCTGTCAACAGTGTGCATTTAGCAAATTCTGCAAAGCCTTTGCCTGTAAAAGCAGGACTATCCTTCACATCTTTAACATCATTATGTTTTTTCAAGCGTTCAGAAATTCCCAGCTTAACTAAAGTCATGGAATCACCAACTCCAACCAGCTTGCCATCAATCTTACTATCTAAATAATCCGTAGCTTCTGCTGCTGTAGCAAAATAGCTTGCTTCATAGCGATTTTTACGAAAGGCTTCCAAAACTTTTTCTATATCCATAATTTCACGCTCCTTTTAGCTTTATTTTAAACAATATTTCAAGAAACATCAATAATATTTTGTTTTTAAAAGCTTCTCTTTTTCTTTACTAATATGGTATAATACTTTTTACAGAACAGATTTCATAAGGAGGGCAAACATGAGCATCATTGGTAATATTATCTGGTTCGTATTCGGTGGTATTTTAGCTGGTATCTGCTGGTATATTGTTGGCTTACTTTGGTGCATTTCCATCATTGGCATTCCTATCGGTCTCCAATGCTTTAAACTAGGTCGACTCAGCTTTTTCCCCTTTGGCAAAGATATACAATTAAGCAATAAAACAACTTCAATTTTATTGAATATCCTGTGGTTAATTTTTGGCGGTATTCAGTTAGCTTTAACCCATGTCACCTTTGGCTTAATTCTCTGCGTTACCATTGTAGGCATTCCCTTTGGTTTACAACACTTTAAACTAGCTAAACTAGCGCTGTTACCCTTTGGTGCAGAAATCAAAGGCTAAACAAAAAAATCAAGGACTAGGCACTATGTACCTAGTCCTTTTTCATTTACTGTGTAAATCAGGTGTAATTTCTTACGTCAATTTCACCAGAAAGTACACGCTTATAATCCTCATAGTTTTTTGCCAATAAGGTCGGAGTATCTAAACCATAAGGACATTTTGCTTTACATTTATTGCAATGTAAGCAACCTTCAATTTTCTTCATTTTAGCTTGCATTTCCGGAGTCAGCTGTTTATCGGTCGGAGCACGACGGAGCATCAAAGACATACGTGCACAAGCATTAATTTCAATACCAGCAGGGCAAGGCATGCAATAACCACAAGCACGGCAGAAATCGCCGCTTAATTGTTCTTTATCATGAGCAATCAGTTCTTCTATTTCCGGAGTCATAACGGGAGGATTATCAATGTAAGAGATAAACTCATCCAGCTCAACTTCCTTTTGAATGCCCCAAATAGGCAGCACATTTTCATATTGAGCCTCAAAAGCATAAGCAGCAGCAGAATTAGTAATCAAACCACCGGATAAGCCTTTCATAGCAATAAAGCCCATGTTAGCAGCCTTGCATTTGGCAACTAATTCCTTGTCAGCGTCAGTAGCAAGATAGCAGAAGGGGAATTGCAAAGTTTCATAAAGGCCACTATCAATAGCCTCATTAGCAATCTTCAGCTTATGGCTGGTAATACCAATATGTCTAATTTTACCTTGAGCCTTTGCCTCCAGCATAGCATCATAAAGTCCGTCTTCGCCACCAGGTACAGGCAAGAAGGGAGGATTATGAAATTGATAAACATCGATATAATCAGTTTGCAGAGTTTCTAAAGAAATTGCCAAATCCTTCCAGAAATCTTCAGCCTTTAAAGCTTTTGTTTTAGTGGCAATAAAAATTTTCTCGCGCATACCTTTAAAAGCATCGCCAACCTTAGCTTCGCTATCGGTATAAGCTCTAGCAGTATCAAAATAACGCAGGCCAGCATTATAAGCCTTTTGTAAAAGCATAATTGCAGTTTTATGAGTAACACGTTGAACAGGCAGACAACCGATACCATTTTTATTAACGGTAATGCCGGTACTACCTAAAGTAACCATTTGCACAAAGATTACCTCCTTAATATGAGATAAAATTATTTTATCACATTAATATAAAAAAGGAAAGCAAAAGCTTATAAAATCCCCACAGCAGGAATTGTAGCAGCTAACTTTAACAATTGTTCCTTTTGCTGTTTTAAAGGCTTAGTTTTTAACTGTTCTAAAGGTTCTAACAATTGATCTAAGCAATTACGTATTTCCCAGGGAATATCCTCCTCTAGCAACTCTTCAGCCAGCACCTTGATTTTGTTTACGTCAGCAGCACCAATTTTAGTATAGGTATGAGCAAAGCGTTCCATCATAATAGCGATGCCAGCCACGTAATGATACCAATTATCCTTGTAAAGAAGTGCCCCACTTTCTGCAATATTATAGTTAGTCTTACAGGGCTTTCCTGTAAGTTGTTCAGCACGAGCAAGATTCCAATAAATAGGGAAATACGGATACTTAGCAGCACGTGGAGATTTTTTAGTAACATAGGCTTTGCCTAGCTCATCACATACGTCTAACATCTCCCAGGCACGAAACATCCCTTTGCCAAGAGTTCCCTTACGTCCAAGAGCTTTTACCATCAAGCTACTATAATACATAAGCCAATATTCACGATCAACTTCTATATCTAAAATAACCTCTAATATCTCCTGCGGACCCATATCCTCATGAATCCCTATAGCTTTAGCAAGCCAAGCTAAAGCCTCAGAATAATCATCTTGAATAGCA
>JAKSOK010000038.1 GCA_024405615.1 Phascolarctobacterium sp. | reverse complement strand
AAAAAAGGCATCAAAAAAGCAGTTGATGTTCTGGTAGAAGAATTGAAGGCTATTTCTCAAAAAGTTGAAAGCAAAGAAGCTAAAGCTCAAGTTGCTTCTATTTCTGCTGGTGATGAAGAAATCGGTCAACTGATTGCTGATGCAATGGAAAAAGTTGGCGATGACGGTGTTATCACTGTTGAAGAAGCTAAGACTATGGAAACTAGTCTGGAAACTGTTGAAGGTATGCAATTTGACCGTGGCTACATTTCTCCTTACATGGCTACTGATGCAGAAAAAATGGAAGCTGTTATGTCCAACCCCATGGTATTCATTACCGACCGTAAAATCAGCATGATTCAAGACATCATGCCGGTTCTGGAAAAGGTTGTGCAAGCTGGTCGTGAACTGCTGATTATTGCTGAAGATATTGAAGGCGAAGCTTTAGCAACTTTGGTCGTTAACAAGCTGCGTGGTACCTTTAAGGCTGTTGCTGTTAAAGCTCCTGGCTTTGGTGATCGTCGTAAAGCAATGCTGCAAGATATTGCTATTCTGACTGGTGCGACTGTAATTAGTGAAGAAGTTGGCCGTAAATTGGATTCTGCATCTGTTGCAGATTTAGGTTCCGCTGGTCAAGTTCGCGTAACTAAAGAAATGACCACCATCGTTGATGGTATGGGTAACAAGCAAATGATTGCTGACCGTGTTGCACAAATCCGTAAACAAATTCCGGAAACTACTTCTGAGTTTGATAAAGAAAAACTGCAAGAACGTCTGGCTAAACTGGCTGGTGGCGTAGCAGTTATCAAAGTTGGTGCTGCAACTGAAGTTGAAATGAAAGACAAGAAACTGCGTATTGAAGATGCTCTTAATGCTACTCGTGCTGCAGTTGCTGAAGGTATTGTAGCTGGTGGTGGTACTGCCCTGTTACAAGTACAAGCTGCTTTAGGCCGTATCAAAGCTACTGGCGATGAAAAGACTGGCGTAGAAATCGTTAAACGTGCTATCGAAGAACCTGTTCGTCAAATTGCCCACAATGCAGGCCTGGAAGGTGCTGTTATTGTTGATACCATTAAACGCAGCCGCAAAGGTTATGGCTTTGACGCTTTGTCTGAAGAATATGTAGATATGATCGAAGCTGGTATCGTTGATCCTACTAAAGTTACCAGAAGTGCACTCCAAAATGCAGCTTCTATTGCAGCAATGGTTCTGACCACTGAATCTTTGATTGCTGATAAACCTGTAGAGAATGCTGGCGCAATGCCTGGTATGCCTCCGATGCCTGGTGGAATGCCTGGTATGATGTAAGAAGTTAACTCTACTGTGGATTCGTTATACTGCGTTAGATTATAATTGATTTGCTCGACGTACTAGTACGTACGCCATCGCTGTATCAATTACAATCTGCCTTGTCTAACAAACCCACAGCGAGTTTGGATATTTGACTTTAGTATAACTAGAAATTGCTATAAAAAAAGCTGGTCTTTAAAGACCAGCTTTTTACTTTTATATAATTATCTATATTTTAATTCTCTTTTAGCGATTGCGCCTGTAACAGGATTAAGCTCTAATTCTACCTCAAAGTATTTTGGAGTTGTGAAGGTTGCTTCATATTCGTAACGATTTCTATCTTGCTCTAATTTTATAACAAGCTTTTGGGCGTCTGGATATTCAGCTAAAATGATTTTTTCGATATCATCATGAGTTTTTACTAAAGTTGTGCTTTTAGCATCGTTGGAACCTTTTATCTCAACTTCTAAAACTTTAGCAATAGTTCTATCAACTTCAACTTCGTAGTCTAACAAGGTTTTAGGATCACGGAATTTTATTTCAGTAACGTATTTTTGAGATGCATCTTCCTTGTAATCATACATAAAAACACCTGCAGGAATCTCAGCTTTTGCGGCTGCGATGACTTCTGCACGGGTGGCAGCGAATGCGGATGTACTCATAGCTAATAAACCTGCCAACAAACTAGTGATTAATAATTTTTTCATAGGTGTCACCCTCCTTGGTTTTATTGTTTAGCAATTTTTGCCTACACACTAATACTACCTTATTACTAGGTAATTGTCAACGGCTTTTTACTTATTTTTAGAATTTTGTTTTCATTGTCAAATGGTGTTTTTTATGTTAAAATTGCTATATATGTATGTTCTAACATATAAATTTACTAATTATGTTAAATAGTTTGAAAAAGGGGTATATTATGCCAAAAGAAAATCAAGAATTAGTACTGGTTATTGACTTTGGTGGTCAATATAATCAATTAATTGCTCGTCGTGTACGTGACAGTGGCGTATATTGTGAAATTGTTTCCTATAAAAAGAATATTGCTGAAATTAAAGCTATGAATCCTAAAGGCATCATCTTTACTGGTGGTCCTAATAGTGCATATTTAGAGGATTCTCCTAAAATTGCAGAAGAAATCTATTCTTGGGGTGTACCTATTCTTGGTATTTGCTATGGCAGCCAATTAATTTCTCATCAATTAGGTGGTGTAGTTTGCAAAGCTCCAGAACGTGAATATGGCAAAACTTTAGTTGATTTAGATACAACTAGTCCTATGTTTGAGACTCTGCCCAAGCAAAATATTTGCTGGATGAGCCATAATGATTATATCAAAGAGGCTGCTCCTGGCTTTAAGATTGTTGCAAGCACTCCTAATTGCCCTGTTGCAGCAGCAGAGGATGCAGAACGTAAGCTTTATATAGTTCAATTCCACCCGGAAGTACTTCATACTGAAAACGGTATCAAGATTTTGTCTAACTTCGTATATAATGTATGCGGTTGTGCTGGTACCTGGAAAATGGACTCCTTCGTTGAAGAAACTGTTAAAGCATTAAAAGCTAAAATCGGCGATGGCAAAGTATTATGTGCTCTCTCCGGCGGTGTAGACTCTTCTGTTTGTGCAGCAATGTTGGCAAAAGCTATTGGCAAACAATTAACCTGCGTATTTGTTGATCATGGTCTGTTACGTAAAAACGAGCGCGAAGAGGTTTGCGGTGTATTTGGTGAAGGTGGTCAATTTGACATTAACTTCATTTGTGTTGATGCCGCAGATCGTTTCTTAGGTAAACTGGCAGGCGTATGTGCTCCTGAAGGAAAACGTAAAATCATTGGTGAAGAATTCATCCGTGTTTTTGAAGAAGAAGGCAAGAAGATTGGCAAGGTTGACTACCTGGCTCAAGGCACCATCTATCCTGATGTTGTAGAAAGTGGCTTGGGTGGCGAATCTGCTACCATTAAATCCCACCATAATGTTGGCGGCCTGCCTGATTTCGTAGACTTCAAAGAAATCGTTGAACCTTTACGCGACTTGTTCAAAGATGAGGTTCGTCAAGCTGGTCGTGAATTAGGCTTGCCTGAATACTTGGTTGCTCGTCAACCGTTCCCAGGTCCTGGTTTGGCAATTCGTATTATTGGTGATGTAACTCCTGAAAAGGTTGCTATTGTTCAAGATGCAGATGCTATTTATCGTGAAGAAGTTGATAAACTGCCTGCTGCTGAACGTCCGAGTCAATATTTTGCAGCTTTGACCAACATGCGTAGTGTAGGTGTTATGGGTGATGAACGTACCTATGATTATGCGATTGCTCTGCGTGCCGTTACTACTACTGACTTCATGACTGCAGAAGTTACCATGTTGCCTCCTGAAACTATTAAAACAGCAGCTAACCGTATTGTTAACGAAGTTAAGCACATTAATCGTGTGCTCTTCGACTATACCACCAAACCTCCTGCAACCATCGAGTTCGAATAACAATTTTATCGCAAGGTTCTTTGAGCCTTGCGATTTTTTATAAAGGAAATTGACTAATAGTTCTAGGTGCTGTTATTAAATCTAGTGTGTAACATATGTTGCAATTTGTGCAATAAATACAAAAATGTAAAAAAAAGAAAATAATTTGTTGACAAAAAAAGTGGACAGATGTATTCTATTTACATGTTAAAAACCGATAACAAAGAGAAGTAGCTAATATCACTTTTCATTCAGAGAACTGCAGATGGTGGGATTGCAGTAGATTATATATTAGTGAATGGACTTTAGAGGGCAAACAGAAATGCTATGCAGAGTATGGGAGACGGAGCAGACCCTTCGTTAAAAAGGTCAGCATATGTTGGTATGCGTTAAGAGGGTACAATAGTATCAAGCCGGGTGGCACCGCAGGTAGAATTCCTGTCCCAGCAATTTTAGGATTGCTGGGCTTTTTTATTTATATATCACTTACGGATCTTTTAACGCACATAGTTAAAGGGAGGATAAAAAATGATTTCTGAAGCAATTAAAAAAGTAGTAGACAAACAAGACTTGACTTATGATGAAGCTTACGCTGTAATGAATGAGATTATGAGCGGCGAAACTACTGCCACTCAAAATGCGGCTTTGTTGGCAGCACTTTCTACTAAAAGTGCTAAAGCAGAAACAACAGATGAAATTTCTGCTTGCGCTGCAGCTATGCGTGACCATGCAATTCCTGTTCCTTTAGATGATATGGAAAACTTTGAAATTGTCGGTACTGGTGGCGATGGTGCTCATACCTTTAATATTTCTACTACTTCTGCTATTGTAGCAGCTGCTGGTGGCATGAAGGTTTCTAAGCATGGTAACAGAGCAGCTTCTTCTAAATGTGGTACTGCTGATTGCCAAGAAGCTTTAGGCGTTAACATTGTACAAAGTCCTGAAAAATGCAGAGAATTAATTGAGAAGGTTGGTTTGTGCTTCTTTTTCGCACAAAATTACCATACTTCTATGAAATATGTTGGTGCTATAAGAAGAGAACTTGGTATCAGAACCGTATTTAATATTCTTGGACCTTTAACCAATCCTGGCAGACCTAAGCTGTTCTTGTTAGGCGTATATGATAAATATCTGGTTGCTCCCTTAACTCAAGTATTGATTGATTTGGGCGTTCAACGCGGTATGGTTGTCTATGGCATGGATAAACTGGATGAAATTTCAGCTTGTGGTGAAACTTATATCAGCGAGTTCAAAGATGGCTGGAGCAGAGTTTTCAAGATTAAACCTGAAGATTTCGGCTTAACCTGTGGTACAAAAGAAGAATTAAAGGGTGGCACTCCAGAAGAAAATGCTCAAATTACCAGAGATATTTTGAGCGGTAAATTACAAGGAACAAAGAGAAATGCAGTTTTGATGAATGCTGGTGCTGCTTTGTATATCGGTGGTAAAGCTGAAAGCATTGCTGAAGGCATTAAATTAGCTGCAGAATTAATTGATTCTGGTAAAGCTATGGAAACCTTAGAAAACTACATTAAGTTATCTAATGAATGATGAAAAACATATTAGAGATTATAGCGGAGAAAACTAAAGAGCGTATTTTGGCTGATGAGAAAGCAGTGCCATTAGCAGTTTTAAAGGAAAAGATAGCTTTAAGACAAGCAGAGGAGAATGCTACAGGAAAAAAACTACCTGATTTTTTACAAGCTTTGCAAAAAAAGGGAATGTCTTATATTTGTGAAGTAAAAAAAGCATCTCCTTCTAAAGGAATTATTGCAGAAGATTTTCCTTATTTGAAAATTGCAAAAGAGTATGAATTAGCTGGCGCTAGTGCAATATCTTGTTTAACTGAGCCTCATTGGTTTTTAGGTAGTGACAAATATCTTGAAGAAATTACGGCTACGGTTAATATCCCTGTATTACGTAAAGATTTTACTGTTAATGAATATATGATTTATCAAGCTAGAGCCTTTGGTGCTTCTGCAGTGCTTTTAATTTGTGCTATCTTGGATGATAAGCAATTAAAAAGTTATCGAGAACTGGCAGAAGAACTTGGCATGAACGCTTTAGTAGAAGCTCATAGTGCAGAAGAGGTACAACGTGCTCTGAAGGCTGGTGCAAAGATTATAGGTGTTAACAATCGTGATTTACGTACCTTTAAAGTTGATACTCGTAATAGCATTGCCCTGAGGAATCTTGCTCCTGCAGATAAGATTTTTGTATCCGAGAGTGGTATTAAAACTAGCGAGGATATTAATGTGTTATCTGAAAATGGTGTAGATGCAGTTTTGATAGGGGAAACACTTATGAGAAGTGCAGATAAAGCCGCTGCTCTGGTAGAATTGAACGGAGGACCTTTAGCATAAGGACGGATATTGTGACGAAAATTAAAATATGTGGCCTTAAAAGAATTGAAGATGTTGAAATGGTAAATCGGTATCTTCCAGATTTTTGTGGGTTTATCATAGATTTTCCCAAAAGTCATCGCAACTTAACTCCGGATCAAGTTCGAGAATTGGTAAAATATTTGCGTAATGAGCAAGTTATGCCGATTGGCGTCTTTGTGAATGAAAAGCCAGAAGTGGTTGCAGAACTGTTAAATGATGGGACAATAGTAGCTGCTCAACTGCATGGCAATGAAGATAATGCATATATTGCTAAGTTGAGGACTTTGACGGATAAAACGATTATTAAAGCTTTTCCTATAAAGAATGAAGAGATTTTTCTAGAGGTAAAGCAAACTGCGGCTGATTTTATTCTTTTAGATCAGGGACAGGGAAGTGGCGAAACTTTTGATTGGTCTCTTTTAAGTAAGGAAGCTGCTAAAGATATAATTGACTGTAATAATATAAATAAAAGAAAATGGTTTTTAGCTGGAGGATTAAATCAAAACAATATCGAAAAAGCTATTAAACTATTTCATCCCTATGCGGTAGACCTTTCTAGTGCAGTAGAAACTGATAACTTTAAAGATGAGGAAAAAGTTAAGAATATAATTGAAATTGTTAGGAGATGTAGTAATGACAAATCTTAAAGGCCGTTTTGGCATTCATGGTGGGCAATATGTGCCAGAGACACTAATGAATGCAGTGATTGAGCTTGAAGAGGCTTATAATCATTATAAAAATGATCCAGCTTTTAATGAAGAACTGAATCAACTGTTAAATGATTATGCGGGTAGACCTTCTCGCCTGTACTTCGCTAAACATATGACAGAGGATTTAGGCGGAGCTAAGGTGTATCTTAAAAGAGAGGATTTGAACCACACTGGCGCACACAAAATTAATAATGTTTTAGGACAAGCGCTATTAGCGAAGAAGATGGGCAAAACTCGTCTTATTGCTGAAACTGGTGCTGGTCAACATGGTGTAGCTACTGCTACTGCTGCAGCTCTCTTAGGCATGGAATGTGTAGTTTTCATGGGTAAGGAAGATACCATTCGCCAAGCTCTTAATGTATACAGAATGAAGCTTTTAGGAACTACTGTTGTTCCTGTAGAATCTGGCACAGCTACTTTAAAGGATGCTTGCTCTGCTGCTTTCAAAGAATGGACTAACAGAATTTCCGATACCCATTATTGCTTAGGTTCTGTTATGGGACCTCATCCATTCCCAACCATAGTGCGTGATTTTCAAGCGGTTATTTCTAAAGAAATAAAAGAACAATGCTTAGCTATAGAGGGGCGTTTACCGGATGTTGTTATGGCTTGTGTAGGTGGTGGTTCTAACGCTATAGGTACCTTCTATAACTTTATAGAAGATAAAGAAGTTCAGCTTATTGGCTGTGAAGCTGCTGGTCGCGGTATTGACACTGCTGAAACTGCAGCAACCATTGCAACCGGCAGATTAGGAATTTTCCATGGCATGAAGAGTTATTTCTGCCAAGATAAATATGGTCAAATTGCACCTGTTTATTCTATATCTGCAGGTTTGGATTATCCTGGCATTGGACCTGAGCATGCTCATTTATATGATATAGGCAGAGCTCAATATGTTCCTGTTACCGATGAAGAGGCAGTGCAAGCTTTTGAATATCTTTCCAAAACGGAAGGTATTATCCCTGCTATAGAAAGTGCGCATGCTGTTGCTCATGCTATGAAGATAGTTCCTACTTTAGGCAAAGATAAGATTGTTGTTGTTACTATTTCAGGTCGTGGCGATAAAGACTGTGCTGCTATTGCACGCTACAGAGGGGAGAATATTTATGAGTAGAACAATTGCTGATGCTTTTGCAAATGGAAAAGCGTTTATTCCCTTTATTACTTGCGGTGATCCCTCTTTGGAAATTACAGAGCAGCTGGTATACGCTATGGAAGAGGCGGGTGCTGATTTAATAGAGTTGGGCATTCCTTTCTCTGATCCTACTGCCGAAGGACCTGTTATTATGGCTGCAAATGAAAGAGCCTTAAAGGGCGGTGTAACTACTGATAAAATTTTTGATATGGTAGAACGCATCAGAGAGAAGACAGATATACCATTATTATTTATGACCTATGCTAATGTTGTTTTCTCCTATGGTGCTGAAGCTTTTTGCGCAAGAGCTAAAAAAGCAGGAATTTTAGGATTAATTTTGCCGGATGTTCCTTTTGAAGAAAAAGAAGAGTTTGTTGATATTTTTGCTAAATATAATATAGACCTGCTTTCCATGATTGCACCTACTTCTGATGATAGAATTGCTATGATTGCTAAAGAGGCTAAAGGTTTCCTTTATATGGTTTCTTCTTTGGGCGTAACTGGTACTAGAAGCAATATTAGTACAGATATTGGCGCTATGACAGCAAAGGTTAAGGCTGTTTCTAATGTTCCCTGTGCTGTAGGCTTTGGCATTTCTACACCAGAACAAGCAAAGAAAATGGCAGATTTGTCCGATGGTGCTATTGTAGGTTCTGCTATTGTTAAAATTTGTGCTGAGTATAAAGAAGAGTGTGTTCCTAAAGTTAAAGCTTTCGTAAAAGCTATGAAGGACGCTATTAGATAAAAAATATTAATATTTTGGCTCTGTAGTTCTTAGAATTGCAGAGCTATTTTTTTGTATGCGAATAGTTTAAATATATAATTAACTGATTAATTAAAAAGAATGTATGAAGCATAAAAATTTGCTTGCTATACATAGGCATTTCTTTTATAATGCTAATTAATAATTCATTTTATATTATGGGAGAGAAAAATGACAGATAATATACATATTGTTTTAGATAGTGTTTCTGCCGTTACCGAAACAGAATTTATTAATGACCCTCGCGTGCATTTATTGCGTTTAGTTGTTACCTTAGGTAAAGATGAATGGTATGATGGTGACAAGCCAATAGAAGAAATGATTTCCATGATTGAAAAACTTGGCGAACTGCCTAAAACTTCTCAACCTCCTATTGGAGATATTCATGAGTTGTTTACTAGTTTGGTCCAACAAGGGAAAAAAGTTATCATGGTTACCATGTCCTCTGGTTTAAGTGGTACTTACCAAGGCTGCGTAACCGTGGCACGTCAGGTTATGCAGGAAAATAAAGGCTCTGATATTCGTATTATTGATGGCAAAACCTGTGGCTGCCCATTGGTTGGCATAGCTCAAACAATTTTGGCTAAAGCTGATGCTGGTTGTGAAGATATGGATGAACTGGAAGCTTTTGGCCTAGGTGCAGTGAAACGTACTCGTACTTATTTTACAGTTGATACCTTGGAGTATCTGCGTAAAGGTGGTCGTATTGGTAAAGCAAGTGCTTTATTGGGAAGTATTCTTGGAATTAGACCTGTTCTTATTATGGATAAGGATGGTAAGGTAGAAGCTATTGATAAATGTCGTACTCGTAAGAAGGTTCTCCAACGCTTAATTGATTTGAATTGTGAGGAGAAAGAAGTAGAGCAAGTGTTTGTTTGCGGTTCTTTGTGTGAAGATGACATGACAATGGTAGAAGCAAAATTAAAGGCTGCTTATCCTGGCGTTCCTAGTTTGAAAACTTCTTTGGGTAGTGTTTTGACTGCGCACTTAGGTCCCGGTGTTCTTGGTGCTTTTGTACGTGTAAAAGAATAATAATATTAAAAAATGAGCTCTGTGTTTGTGGAAAGTTCTATAGGCATGGAGCTTATCTTTCTTTATATCTATTAATGTAGAGAAATATTAAATCCGAATAAATGTTATAATGTAATTACTTTACAATAACCTAGTATAATGGTAAAATTAATAGGCTAGTAATTGGTTTTTTTGTGCAAAACTTTACTGGGGTTTTAATTTGGAGGAAATTATGCTTGAAATAAAAGATTTGTGCTATTCTGTAGATAGTAATGAAGGTAAGAAGTGTATTATAGATCATATGAATCTGAAGATAGCTGATGGAAAATTTGTTGTTATTACTGGTCCTAATGGTGGTGGCAAATCTACTTTGGCTAAATTGATTATGGGTATCTATGATGCAACCGAAGGTCAGATTATATTTAATGGAGAAGATATCACAGAAAAAAATATCACTGACAGAGCCAAATTAGGCATTAGCTTTGCTTTTCAACAGCCTGTACATTTTAAAGGTATAAAGGTAATTGATTTGTTACGTCTTGCGGCTGGTACAAAATTGTCTGTAGGTGAAGCTTGTACTTATTTATCTAAGGTTGGACTTTGTGCAAGAGAATATATTGACAGAGAAGTAAATAATTCCTTATCTGGTGGTGAATTAAAACGTATAGAGATTGCTACTGTATTAGCTAGAGGGACTAAGTTCTCTGTTTTTGATGAACCGGAAGCGGGCATTGATTTATGGAGCTTTCAAAATTTAATCAAGGTATTTGAAAATATTCGTGAAACTATTCAAGGGACTGTTATGATAATTTCTCATCAAGAGCGTATTTTAAATATTGCTGATGAAATTGTGGTTATTGAAAATGGCAAAGTTAAAAAGCATGGTCCTAAGGACGAAATTCTGCCGGAGCTTTTAGGCACTCCGTCTGCAGCTAATTTTGCTTGCAGTAAGCTTACGGAGGTGAAATAAATGATTGATGATATTCAAAAGAGTATGCTAAGAGAGATTGCTGATCTCTACAAAATTCCTAAAGGTGCATATAATATTCGCACTAATGGACAAAGCGCTGCTCGTAACACGACTGCTAATATTGATATTGTATCTAAAACCGATAAACCAGGCATTGATATTAAAATCAAACCGGGAACTAAAAATGAAGCTGTGCATATTCCTGTTGTCATTAGTGAAACAGGCCTCAAAGAGGTAGTATATAATGATTTCTTTGTTGGAGAGGACAGTGATGTAACTATCATTGCGGGCTGTGGTATTCATAACTGCGGTGGTCAAGATAGTCAACATGATGGTGTTCATCGTTTCTTTGTTGGCAAAAATGCTAGAGTACGTTATGTTGAGAAGCACTATGGCGAAGGCGATGATGTTGGTAAACGTATTCTTAATCCTGTAACTGAGGTTTATCAGGAAGAGGGAAGCTACGTTGAAATGGAAATGGTCCAGATTAAGGGCGTTGACTCTACTATTCGTACAACTAAGGCCGAATTAGCTGATGGGGCTAAGATGATAGTACATGAGCGCTTGATGACTCACGGAGAGCAAGAAGCAACTAGCACTTATGAGGTTGCTCTGAATGGTGCTGGTTCTAGTGCCGATGTTAGTTCTCGTTCTGTTGCAAGAGATACCTCTGTGCAAACATTTGAAGCTAATATTATAGGTAATAATATGTGCAACGGCCATGCCGAATGCGATGCTATTATCATGGATAAGGCTAGAGTAATTTCTGTTCCAAAGTTGGATGCAAATTGTGTGGATGCAGCGCTTATCCACGAAGCTGCTATTGGTAAGATTGCTGGTGAGCAGCTAATTAAGCTTATGACGTTAGGTTTAACGGAGCAGGAAGCTGAAGAACAAATTATTACGGGATTCTTAAGATAAGCTAAAAAACTAGTTGACAAAACGATAGGTCATATAGTATACTTAACTACGTTGCGAACGGAGATGTTCCTGAGTAACCAGCGTGTCAAATCTTTTGAAAAAAGTTTAAAAAAGATGTTGACAGATAGTAAACGAAGTGCTATAATATACTTCGTTACTGAACGGACAGGTTCCCGAGTGGCTAAAGGGAGCAGACTGTAAATCTGCCGCGTTTCGCTTCGTTGGTTCGAATCCAACCCTGTCCACCAAGTTTCATCGCGGGGTGGAGCAGCTGGTAGCTCGTCGGGCTCATAACCCGAAGGTCGGTGGTTCAAGTCCGCCCCCCGCAACCAGTTATAACTTAAAATGCTGATGTAGCTCAGTCGGCAGAGCGTATCCTTGGTAAGGATAAGGTCACCAG
>JAKSOK010000037.1 GCA_024405615.1 Phascolarctobacterium sp. | reverse complement strand
AAACGAGTAGTATGCTTACCACGACCTATTTTTTCACTAACCCGTCCCGTACGTAAACCAACCTCTGGATCAATGGCATTAATTGTACTGGACTTACCTACGCCAGAAGGTCCACCAAAAGCACATATTTTCCCACGCAAGCGCTCTCTTAAAGTTTCTACTCCTTGACCAGTTTTAGCGACAATAGGATAGACTTCGTAGCCTACAGTTCTATAGACCTTTACCAAAGCTTCTACCTGCTCAGGTGTTGCTAAATCCACTTTGTTTAACACCAATATAGTTGGTATTTTAGCTTGCTCAGCTAAAAGCAAAAGCTTGTCGGCAATAATAGGACTAAAGTCCGGTGTTACACAGGCCATGGTCAATACAAACAAATCAAGATTAGCCATAGTTGGTCGCAGCAAGAAATTTTTACGAGGTAAAATTTTCGTAATCATGCCTTCCCCTACTACTTTGAGATTTAGTTCAAACTCAACTAAATCACCTGTAGCCAAGGAAAAGCGATTCTGCTTCATCTTACCTTTAATCTTACAGGTATATTCGACATTTTCAGGAGTAACCACATAATAATATCCATTGTAGTTTTTTAAAACTCTTCCGGTTAAATTACTCACAGGTTTCTCTCCTCAACAACGCGACCGTCAACAGTTAAGGTCGCTTTAGCCTTACCTTGAACATCAACCTTTTGACGAACGCGAATACCACCCTTCTTCATATCAGAAAGAATGACTCTGCTGCCACTATTATCAACTACAGTGATGACAACCTTGCACATTTTGGTACCAGGAATAGCGAAATCAACGTAAACGCTGCTTACACCACCACCATCAGAAACAGTAATATCAACCTTATCTCCTTCACCTAATTTTGTGCCTACATCAGGATTGCAGGAAATAATTGCATCCTTCTTAACACTAGGATCATTCATGACACGCACATTGCCAATAGTTAAACCAATTTTGCTCAGCATGGAAGCTGCTTCGGTTTTAGATTTGCCAATAATATTAGGAATTTCTTTATCGCCTTCACATACTATCAAAGTAATTTCTGTACCCTTAGGTGCTTTTTCAGTAGCTTTAGGCTCTTGTTCCAGAACAGTACCTACACGTACATTCTTTTCATATTTGCGTTCAATCTTGCCAACCTTGAAACCAATATCCTCTAAAGTTGCAGTTGCTTTAAATACGGTCATACCTTTAACATCAGGTACACCTTTAATTTCTGCACCTTTAGATACGCCTAAAATAATCAGGCTACCTTCTTTACGCTTTTCACCAGGTTTAATAGATTGGTCCATAACCACACCCGGTTTAAATTTATCTTTATCAGCAAATTTTTCCTCTAATTCAATCTTGAGGTTAAGGGAACTCAGCTTCTTCTGAGCTTCTGCTACAGGCATATTCTTAACATCAGGGATTTCAACAACGGCTTTAGGGCCACCGAATAGGAAATGTGCGATAACAGAAATTACCACCACTAACGCTGTTACCAAAAGTAACAAACGAGTATAATTTATTTTCCTCTTTTTTGCCATTTCTTTTCTTTGCTCCTCCTGCTTTTGTTCCAATTTATCTAAAGCTTCTTTGATTTCATCCTCTAGCTTCGTGCCCGGTTCGACAGCACCCACAGCCTTGCCCTTTATCACAAGGGTATTAGCAAATTCATCATCAGTTTTCTTACCATGTACCGGTTGCATAACCATAGTTGAAGCATGTTCTGGATTTATAGCACCTGTATTCAAATGCTTCAATTCTGGCTCAGCAGAACTAGTCAGTTCCACCCCTGCACCATTAGGATCAAGCTTCATTAATAGATTTACTAAATCACGACGCAGCTCTGCAGCACTTTGATAGCGATCCTCAGGACGTTTAGCCATTGCCTTATTAATAATATCCTGCAGGCCTTCCGGAACCACCTCTAGGTACTCCTTAAGTTCAGGAACGGGTTTCTCCGTATGCATCATGGCAATAGCCACTGCAGTAGCACCATTAAAGGGAACATGTCCCGTCAACATTTCAAAAAGCACTACACCTAAAGAGTAAATATCACTGAGATAAGTAATCTTGCCACCACTAGCCTGCTCAGGAGAAATGTAATGTACTGAACCCATAATGGAATTCGTATAAACCATGGTCTGATTGCTTATCATTTTAGCAATACCAAAATCAGCAATCTTAGGATTCAAATTTTTATCAATCAGTATATTGAGCGGCTTAATATCACAATGTACTACCTTACGACTGTGCGCATGTTGTAAAGCCTCAGCCAAACGAATACCTATGGAAAGGACATTATTTAGCGTAAGCTTATGTTCCTCATTATATTGTCTTAGAGTAATACCCTCCACATATTCCATGACAATGTATTGCTCCGATCCATCCTCAACAACATCATAGATATTAATAATATTCGGATGAATTAGACGGGCCGCAGATTTAGCTTCTCTGCGGAATTGCTCCAAAAGCTCATTATCATTTTGATATTGAGAGCGGAGGATTTTGATAGCTACATTGCGATCTAAAAGCGTATCTTTAGCTAAATAAACCTCAGCCATTCCACCAGAGCCTATGGGTTTAATAATTTCATAGCGCTTGTTCAGCAGTGCTTTCGATTCCATTGTCATCTGTAGCCTCCTCCTTTCTCTGATCAATTTCTAGTAAAACTAGGGTTACATTATCACGACCGCCATTATCCAGCGCACGTTCAATTAATGCATCGCCAACCTTTTCTATATCAGCGTCTTGCATTATATCATTAATTTCCATCTCTGTTAACATGTCTGATAGACCATCCGTACAAAGCAATAAACGGTCGCCTTCTTCAATGCTAAAGGGAATAACATCTATTTCAATCTCTTCTTCTACGCCAATAGCGCGCATAAGCATATGACGTTTCGGATGAATCATAGCCTCTTCACGACTTATTTTTCGCTCTTCTAAAAGCTTCGTAACATAAGTGTGGTCCTGAGTTACTTGCATCAAAGTATTATGTCTATATAAATATAAACGGCTATCACCAATATGCACAGCGTAGGCAGTTCCATCCTCTTGTAAATACAAAGCTGTAAGAGTTGTACCCATACCAGTATACGCTTCGTTACTAACAGCCATTTTATAAACATGCTCATTAGCTTTCTCAAAGGCCGTTTTAAGAATGCTGGTAGCATCCCCTTCATAACCAACTCTAAGCTCATGAGTATTAGCCGCAAAAGATCTTAAGGTTGCACGACTAGCTATTTCACCAGCAGCACAGCCGCCCATGCCATCAGCTACGGCAAACAAATAGGGAGAACGCACCAATAGTGAATCCTCGTTATTTGTTCTCACCATTCCCACATTTGTTCTACTAATTACCTTCATCTTTTTTGTTCCTGCTCCTTAGCAAATTTTGCTCTCAGCTGTCCGCAGGCAGCATCGATATCCTTCCCCATTTCTTTACGTACCGTAGCATTAATGCGTTGCTTCTGTAAGGTTTGGAGGAAGCGTTCTATTGTCCTTTTTCCAGGACGTTCAAAACCCTGCTCCGGAACTGGATTAGCAGGAATAAGATTTACTGTAGCATGCTTATAGCGTAAGAAATTGCTCAAAAGTTCTGCATCCTGTACACTATCGTTTTTATCCTTAAGTAGAATATATTCATAAGTAACTTGACGGCCACCAGCTTCACTATAAGCTTCAGCCGCTGCAATAACATCTACGAAATTATATCCTTTGTTTATAGGCATCAAAGCTGTACGCAGTTCATTACGTACGGCATGGAGGGAAATTGCCAGGTTAATAGGCTTAGCCTCCGCTTGCAGGCGTTTAATACCTGGAATTATGCCACAAGTAGAAATGGTCATGTTGCGATAGCTCATATGGCTAACAGCCTCATCATGAAGAAAATCTAACGCTCCTACTACATTCTCAAAGTTCAGCATAGGTTCACCGCTACCCATAACTACAACTCGGGAAACCATAGCATTTGCCTCACGCAAGCGTTCATTAAACAAATAAACCTGGGCAACAATCTCAGCTTTAGTTAGGTTACGTACTGCGCCCTTTAGTCCGCTAGCACAAAAAGCGCAATGCATATCACAACCCACTTGGCTAGATACACAAACACTATAGCCGTAATCATGGTGCATGAGTACAGTCTCCACACTGTCACCACCAGGCATACCTAATAGCAATTTACTAGTCATACCATCGCTAGAATTTTGTTCACGCAAAATTACTATTTCATGTGGTAAAATAGTGCAATTAGCTTGCAAAATCTCTATATCATTTTTACTTAGATTATGCATGGCAGCAAAGTCAAAAACACTTTTTTGATAAAGCCATTGAAAAACCTGTTTAGCTCTAAACTTCTTTAAACCAAGCTCTACAAAAACTGTTTCCAGTTCCTTTAGCTCCATACCAAAAATATCTATCATAAAAACCTCAATTCTATTTATGTTTTAAAGCACAAATAAAGAAGCCATCAATACCATCCACCTGTGGTAACAATTGCAATTCATCTAAAATTTCACCACTTAATGGATGCTTCACACCGGCATATTCCCAATCTGGATGTTTTTCCAAAAAGGCTGCAATAACATAATGATTTTCAGAAGGCTCAATGGTACAGGTACTGTAAACCAACAGCCCTGTTTGCTTAACATATCGAGCACCATTCTCCAAAATTTCCAACTGTAATTTTGGCAAAGGACGAATATCTGCTCTTGTTTTACGCCAACGAGCTTCCGCACGGCGACGTAATACTCCTAAACCAGAACAAGGAGCATCAACTAAAACTCTATCCGCTTTACCAGCTAAGAATTCATCAAAAACAGAGGCATCTCTTTGCTGAGCCTTTATTATTGTAATGCCTAAACGGCTAGCGTTCTCTTCTATCAGCTTAACCTTATGCTCATGAATATCGCCAGCAAAAATTTCGCCTTGATCTCCCATAACCTGCGCTATGTGTGTGGTTTTTCCACCAGGAGCACTGCACATGTCTACAACCTTTTCACCTGGTTGAGGTGCCAAAATTTCTGCTACCAGCATGGAGCTTTCATCTTGGATGTAGAAATCATGCTTCAGTTTAGCAAAAACATCATTCAAAGCTGGCAGTCTATCACAAACAATGCCATCCTTACTCCATTTCGAAGCATGTACCTCAGCGCCAGCTTCTTTAAGATTCCCCATAAGAGCTTCCCTGTCAGCTACTAAAGTGTTTACACGCAAACATACAGGTGCAGGAGTATTATTGAAGGCACAAAGCTTTTCCGTAGCTTCGCGACCAAATTGTTGAATCCATTTTTTTACCAGCCAACGAGGATGCAAAAGCTTCAGTGCTAAATAACCTGCTTCATCCTCTGCTTCAGACGGGAATACCAAGCCATCCTTATTACGTAAAAAGCCACGTAAAACACCATTAACAAATTTAGCAGAACCTTCATGACTATAAATACGTGCCAGCTTAACTGCTTCATTCACAGCTGCAGCCTCAGGAATTTTATCCATATATAAAATTTGGTATACGGATAAACGCAAAATATTTAGTATAGGTGCATCAATTTTTGCTAAAGGTCTAGTAACACATTGAGTTAAATACCAATCAATAGTTCCTAAAGCCTTAATACTGCCATAAACAAGTTCCGTTAACAAACGACGATCCAAATCTGTCATTTCATGGCTGCGCAAATATTTATTTATTGCAATATTGGTGTAGGCACCTTCCTTTAACACCTGCAGTAAAATTTCTACAGCTGCTTGTCGAGCTGAAACATGTTTATTTTTTATCGGCATAACTTTCCTCTTCCATAAAAGCCTTAACAGCTTGTTCTAATTTATTAATATCTACCTTTGTATTGAAGCATGGCCCAAAGGGTCTTTCATTCGGCACGCCCAATACCGGCAACGGAAATACATCCTGCATTCCACTGGTTAAATCACGTTCACAGGCTACAGCAACTATAGCCTTAGGCCTAGCTTCTTTAACCATTTGTCTAGCCAAGGTACCACCTGTTGCCACGACAAATTTACAACCATATTTATGTGACAAACGCAGCATCTCACCGACACCGCAATTACCGCATTGGTGACAATTTTCCACATTACGAGTAATTTTATGTACACATTTATCCCATTGGATACAATGAGGAGTCAAAATTAAGATTCTATCTGCCGGAACCTTAATTTGATATTGGCTTACAAGAACATTGTTTACCTCAACAAAGCTTTGCTGAACCTTATATTTAGGGATATTTAACAATTTACCTAAAGTAGTAGCAAAGGGAAACAATAAATTTATGGTCTTCCAAGCTAAGATATACATCGCTACGGGCAGTTTTACACCTAGAACAGCAATTACAATAGCACCAACGCCTGAGCATAGAGTTAATACTACAACGCCACAAATAGCGCCCCATATCAAGGGTAGCACACTATTAAATTGTTCCAAGCCTGGTATCATAACATACCAGAACATAAATATAATAACCGCCACCAAAAGCGCACTCAAAGAGGTCAATCCTAAAAAAATACGCTTTCGAAAGCAATGTAATGCTTCAATCATTTATTTTTCCTATTATTTAGAATAATTATAGTGCACCTAAAACATCGCCAACCTGAACACCACGACCGTTAATAAAAACTTGAGCCGGCATACGTTTTTTAGATTCAGGTTGTACTTCGGTAATCTCTACGACGCCTTCACCACAGGCAACGAAAAAGCTCTTCTTGCTAACTTCAACTACAGTGCCAGGAGCCTTATCGCTTTTCTTATTAGTCATCAAGCTGCCCCAAACTTTAATATTTTTACCATTAGGAAGTTTGGTGAAAGTGCTGGGAGCAGGATTAAAACCACGAATTAGATTATGTACCTCTTGCGCGGATTTATGCCAATCGATGCATTCCATACTTCTATCTAACAGAGTGGCATAGCTTGCTTCTTCATTAGGCTGCGGCACAGCTACAGCAGTACCAGTCTCAATAGCGGGAATAGTCTCTAAAAGCAGTTCTGCGCCTTTAGCCTTCAATTCGTCATGAAGTTCACCCATAGTCATGTTCTCGGAAATAGGAACAACAACCTTGCTCAGCATTGCACCAGTATCCATACCTATGTCCATTTGCATGATGGTAACGCCAGTTTCTTTTTCGCCTTTAATAATAGCATATTGAATCGGCGCAGCACCACGATACTTAGGCAATAAAGAGGCATGCACATTAATACAACCGTACTTTGGCATTTCTAAGATTTCTTTAGATAAAAATTGGCCAAAAGCTGCAACAACGATTAAATCAGGAGCCATCTCCTTCAATTGTGCTACAAATTCAGGAGTTTTTACCTTAACCGGTTGATATACCTCATAACCTTTGCTTAAAGCATATTCCTTTACAGGAGTCATAAGCACTTTATTGCCACGTCCTTTAGGACGATCTGGCTGAGTGATAACACTAACAATTTCATATTTCCCAGATTCGCTTAAGGCAGCTAAGCTACCTACCGCAAAATCAGGAGTTCCCATAAATACTATTCTCATTTTCTTCTACCTTTTTTTGCAGCTACATCAGGTTTTTCTTGTTCCTTACGACTGAGAGTTTGGGCTTTATCCACAAACAGTACACCATCCAAATGGTCCAGTTCATGTTGTACACAGACTGCTAATAAACCATCTGCGGTTAATTTCAAACGTTTACCATTGCGGTCGGTAAATTCGCACTCAATATGGGAAGCACGTTCCACTTCACCTTCAAAATCAGGAACGGATAAACAACCTTCCGGACCTACAGCAGAACCTTCACGCAGAGTAATTTCTGGATTAATCATTTCCAAAAGGCCTAAATCATCACCTACATCAATTACTACAATACGTTTTAAAACGCCAATTTGCGGTGCTGCTAAGCCAACACCTTCTGCGTCATACATAGTTTCAGCCATATCCTTCAGTAAACGTTGTAATTTTTTATCTATTTTTTGCACAGGTTCACATACTTGTCTTAACACAGGGTCACCTGCAACTAAAATCTTTAACTTAGCCATTTCAATCTCCTTTCGTTCTATACCAGTTAGCGTAAAGCTAAGCGCTTAAAAACATTATAATTCAGTATATATTATAACACAAAACGTCATAAATAAAAAGAAAAGCCCATAAAAAATGAGCTTTTCTTACATAAATATTAAACTATTACCAATTAGACGCCTGTAAATACCAGGCATAAATTGCACCTAAACATAAATAAGGTCCAAAAGCAAAGAAATCTTTACGTCCTTTTTTACTAAAGATTAATAGTGCAAGTGCGCCTACACCACCAGCAATAACCCCATAGAAAAAGGCATTCATTATTCCCCATACACCAAGCCAAATACCAAGAGCTGTCATAAGCTTAACATCTCCTCCACCCATGGCACCACGTGAAATAATAGCCAGGATAAACATAACCACAAACGCGCCTACCGCCGCCGCTAAGGGTTCCTTCCATATAGTTGGGTAATCCATTATTCTAGCCAAGCCTGTAATTGCTAGCAAAATATTCTGTTCATCAAAAATAAACTGATACTTATAATCAATTATACAGACAATCACAAGCTGTACTAATAATAGACTTGACAGTATTTGACCTTTAATAGAAACACTAAAACAGTAGGCTGCAACAAGACCTGCATATATCAAAGCAACAATAATCCTTCGCGAGCAGACCGGTGCTATATAGGTGCATTCCCATTCTGCTAATATTGCCTTCTTGCTCAGCAAAAGCTTATCGCAAAGATATTCAACCACTAAAGCAACAACATATGCAATTGGCAAAAGACATGGTAAAACATATAGCTTTGACATAAGCAACCTCTAACTTATAATATACAAAGACAGCGAGGCATAAAATTGCCTCGCTATTTCAGCTAATTATATACCTATTTATTTCATAAATGAATTAATTATCGTTACCATCGGTGGTCCAAGGGCCACAACAAAGATAACCGGGAAGATAAATATTAGGGTTGGAAAGAGTATTTTAGTGGGAAGTTTAGCCGCCATAGCGCGTGCATTTTGGCGACGTAATTCACGCATATTTTCAGATTGAACCTCTAAAACCTGCGCTAAACCAACGCCCAACTTTTCAGCCTGAATCAAGGCTGCAACAAAAAGCTGCATCTCTTTTATACCACAACGATCAGATAAACGCAAGAGCGCATTTCTTCTCGTTACGCCAACGCGCAATTCCTGTTGATAGCGTTCGCATTCTTCAATTAACGGGCCCTTCATTTTTGAAGTAACCTTACCCATTGCTCCATCAAAGCCCATGCCTGCCTCTACGCTAACACATAGTAAATCTAATACATCAGGCATTGCTAAACGAATAGCCTCCTGACGTTCGCCAATCATAAGCTTAACTACGAGAATAGGAAAACCTATACCGACGCCTATTGCTCCTATCAAAAGGACAACAGCTCTGAAAAAGCTAACATTCTTAGTAGAAATATACAGAAACGCTAATGCTAGCATAGCCAAAGTCACGCCAACTATATAGGTTAAGAGACCGTTCATGCCACGCCCCTGAAAGTTCCCACACTGTTCCACTTCACGCTCTAATTTAGCATATACAACAGCAGGGGTTATCCTTTTGATATTCATACCAAATATGGCAATCACAGGACCTAGCAGACGTTCCTTAAGGGATTTATCTAATTTGTTCTCCCAATATTCATCCAACGGCTCCGAGTTATTGGCATTAAGTCTTTTAATGCGGTCACTAATTACTAAATCGGCCTGCGTAAAATGATTGATTAGCAAATATGCAATTATAAAGATTACTATTCCTACTAAAAATGCAATTGCTAACAGCATTTCCACACCTCTAAATGTTATAAATATCAGGGTTTACTTTTCCACCATTTAATTGGATTTTCTCTAAACAGTAAGGTCTAATGCCTGTACTTTTAAATTCACCGATAATCTTTCCTTCTTCATCAGTACCGGTCTGTTTAAAGTTAAACAAGTCCTGCATGGTTATTATTTCACCTTCCATGCCAGTTACCTCGCTGATGTTGGTAACCTTACGGGAACCATCTCTAAAACGAGAAATTTGCACAACAATATCTACAGCGGAAGAAACCTGACTGCGAATAGCACGTAATGGCAAATCCATACCACTCATCAGCACCATGGTTTCCAAACGGCTCAATAAATCACGCGCAGTGTTTGCATGAGCAGTTGTCATGGAACCATCATGGCCAGTATTCATAGCCTGTAGCATGTCCAAAGCTTCGCCAGTACGTACCTCACCTACCACAATACGATCAGGACGCATACGTAAAGCATTGCGGACAAGGTCACGCATAGAAATTTGTCCTTCCCCTTCGATATTAGCAGGACGGGTTTCCAAACTAATTAAATGTTCCTGATGTAGTTGTAATTCCGCTGAGTCTTCGATAGTAACTATACGCTCTGTTTCTGGAATAAAGGATGATAAGCAATTAAGTAAAGTTGTTTTACCGGAACCAGTACCGCCGCTGACAACAATGTTCAAACGCCCCTGAACTGCTCCTTTTAAAAACTCTGCCATGTCCTTACTTAATGAACCGTATTCTATCAAACGCTCTACAGTTAAAGCATCTTTAGCAAATTTACGAATGGTTACTATGGGTCCAATTAAAGACAATGGTGGAATTATTACGTTTACACGAGAACCATCCGCCAAACGAGCATCTACTAAAGGAGAACTTTCATCAACACGTCTACCTACAGCTGAAACAATTCTGTCTATAACATGCATCAAATGGTCATTATCTCTAAATTTAACCGCTGTTTTAACCAGACGACCGCTACGTTCAACATATATGGAAAATGGTCCATTAACCATTATTTCCGTAACACTTTCATCCTTCAGCAAGGGTTCAATAGGACCTAAACCTAAAATTTCAGATACTAATTCATCAATTAAGCGTTCTCTATCTCCCAAAGGAACGGCAAATGGATTATCCTGTACAGCTTCACTGCACATCTTTTCCACCAGACGATTAACCTCGCGTTTATCGGCATAGGGATTATTCATAGCGCGTTTCAGGTCCTCAGGCATATTATCAATAATATGACCATGGATTTGAGATTTTACCGCCTGATAAGCCTCTTCTCTTACACTTACCGCTGCGTCAATAGAGCCAGCTTTAGAATCATTCTTATTGGCTGCTTCAACGGCAGTTATGGATTTATTTTTATTCTTTTTATTTAAGCGTTCTACCAAAGTCATGGTACAACCTCCAAATATTACTTAAGATTCTAGCTTCATAGCTAAAGAAGAAGAAATTACCTGTGGAATAACCGCATCTACCAACATCGGAATCTCTTCACTATCTCTTTCAGCAACTAACAGAACTGTAATTTGGTCCCCATCTTCATTGCTATATACATAGCCGCCCGCACTATCAGGACTGGACGGAGGGTTAGTATTGCTAACACCGCTAGTGTGCATCTTATAAATAAGCAAGCGATTGTCGGCATTCTCTTTGCGCAAATATAATTTTACACTTGTTGTTTTATCAACGATATTTTCACCGCTTGCCTCTACAACAGCATAACGAACTGCATTACGTGTCATATTGTTTAAATCCATGTAATCATGCAACAACATACCAAAGTAAATCATATTAATTATGAGATAAATAAAAAAAGGTATCACCAATGCAGCTTCCACAAAAAGAGCGCCGCGTTGGCGACTATTTTTATGCCCTTCAGCTAACATGGCACACCTCCTAAAAAAAGCATCTGCAACATGTACAGTCAAGTAAAAGCTTTAATTGACTGTACACAGTGCAGATGCACTGTGTTATTATGGAATTAGACAAAAACAAATTAATTATTTAGCAACTTTGGCTGCATCAGGCAGCTTATCTGCAGCACCGCCTACCATTTGGCTACCGCCAGCGAAAATAGACTTAATATTTGTAGCCAAAGAACCATCACTCAGGAATACAGCACCAACAACCAGAACAAATGCCAAAATCAATGCATATTCAACAAACAAAGCACCCTTTTGACCTAATTTTGCGCCCAAC
>JAKSOK010000036.1 GCA_024405615.1 Phascolarctobacterium sp. | reverse complement strand
GTGGTTAAAGCACCAGCTTGCAGAGAGCCGTGTACAGCACCGGAAGCACCTGCTTCGGATTGCATTTCTACAACGCGAACAGTTTGACCAAATAAGTTTTTGCGTCCTTGTGCGGACCATTCATCAACAACCTCAGCCATCGGAGAGGAAGGAGTGATAGGATAGATACATGCAACATCGGTGAACGCATAAGAAATGTGCGCAGCAGCAGTGTTGCCATCCATGGTTTTCATTTGTGCCATTTTAATACCCTTCTTTCAAAATTTATTTTAATACAATACCTTGCAACTATGAAAAATAGCCTAGTTTAAATTATACACTATTTTATTTGTTAAGAAAAGTCTTATTTCCCTTTTTTGCGAATGTATATCTGTATACATTATAAATATATAGTGTACGCTATTTTGTTATATGCATTTTATTCATATAAAAAATGCCTATACTTTTTTCAAGCATAGGCATCATTACCTTATTATTCTTTGCCACGTTTTTTGCGAGCTTCGTGAATACGTTGAGATTTTTTACTAGGTTTCTTAGCAGGAGCTTCAAGAATTCTTTGAGCCTTAGCAGCCTCCTGCGGTGTGCTTAAAAAGCCTTCAGCGTCGCCACCTTTAAAGAAATAACCATATAAAGCCAAGCCAACTACTGCAGCTAAGGGAATAGAAGCCACAAAATAACGCCAGCTATCATCTACATAAAAAACAAACATATCGTAGGCAACGATAACCAAAGGAATACCGATGATTTGCACCATACGAGAAACGAAGGTATCCTTGCCAAAAATTCTAACTACAAAATAGTAAGCCAAGAAAGCTAAAGCAAAGGAAACTAAAGACATGAATACTAAGAATACAAAAAAGCTAAAATCCATAAATGAAAACTCCTCTAATAAAAATACTACCGTATAATGATATCATTTCTAACCTATTTTGGCAAGTAAAAAGGCACCAAAGCTAAAAGCACTGGCAAATAATTTGCCAGTGCTAAACTTTATTGCTGTTGTTGAATTTGTATTTGCGGACCACAATTTTCCTGCTGTTTCATCTGCTCTGCTTCTTTACAACGCATATAATCCGTTACGAGAATAGTAGTTTTTCTAACCGTTACCAGAGCGCTATGAGCATTCTTTTCCAGGAAGGGCAAAATTTTTTCAATATTTTCGGCCTTATCAACGATCTCTACAGTTACAGGTCTATCCATTCTACCACTTACAAGATAGTTAACAGCTCTACCTACACCACGTTTTTTTGATGCAGCTGCAAAGCCCATAGTTCCCTCGAAAGTAGTTCCACCTGCGAGTCCAAGGCGCATCGCCTCTTCGATAATTGCCTTGTATAATGGCTTATCGCCTAAAATGACATCCTCACCAGTATACACTTTTACAAACATTACGTCTCTGAATTCCAATGCCATAAATAACACCTCCATATTCAGGCACTATGTCGTTATTTATATTTTAACATAAATATCAAGGGATGGATAAAAAAATAAAAGCAACTCCTATAAAATAAAGTTGCTCTTAAAAATATGTAAAGATTTTCACATTATTTACCTAATTCACTGTTGAGACTTCCCTTTCTATAGCCCTGCAAATCAAGTGCTACAAAATTAAAGCCAGCAGACTTAACCAATTGCACCACTTCATCCCTATACATTTCAGCTACCAAAGAAATTTGTTCAGGAGAAACCTCTATTCTAGCTAAATTACCATGACAGCGCACCCGTAAATCCTCTAAACCAAGTTTACGCAGTTCCGCCTCAGCGACCTCTATCCGCTTCAACTTAGCTTCAGTAATAAACTCCCCATAGGCAATGCGAGAAGCAAGGCAAGCATATGCAGGCTTTTGGGCAACGGATAAGCCATATTTTTCTGCCAACACTCTTACTTCAGCTTTGGTAATGCCACAAGCCAGCAAAGGACTAATAACTCCTGCCTCTTTAGCAGCTTGCATGCCAGGGCGATAGTCACCTACATCATCTGCATTTGCACCGTCAAAAAGCACATCACAGTCCAATTTTTTTACGACTGACTGTAAGGTTTGCATCAGTAATCCCTTACAATAATAGCATCTTTGACCATCATTAGCACAAAAAGCTTCATTCTTTAAAGGATCAAAGCTTACAAAAGTAATTATTGTATTTGTTTCTTTTGCAATCCTTAATGCATCCTCGTGTTCAAATTGGGGCACAAGACAGCTTTCTGCCATAATAGGTTTTACTTCTAGACCTGCGATACAGCAAGCCGCTAAAAGCACACTAGAATCCACCCCACCACTAAAAGCAACTGCAGGACGTTTATATTTTTTTAAAAATTGGAAAAGCGCAGCCTCCTTGGCCGCTAAAGCTTCATTAATCATAAAACCTCTCTTTAGGCACGGACCTTTTATCTTTTATAGATATTTTAAAGCTTACTCATGAATTTTTCATTATTAATAACAAAACGTTCGTGATTTCCTTTGCCTATAGTACCTTTGCTATCCTTTGCCTCTACCTCAAAAGTCAGCTTACGACCTTCTACAGCCACCAAGGCTGCAGTAGCGACAATGGTGTCGCCTAAAGCACTAGCGCGTGTATGAGAAATATTTAAACTAATACCAACAGTACCTTCTCCATCCTCCAAAGCATCTTGAACAGCCACACAAGCAGCTTCCTCCATCAAAGCACACATAGCAGGAGTAGCAAAAACCGGTAAAGCTCCACTTTTCATAGTCCTGGCAATATTATTTTCAGAAACGATAGTCTTAGCATTGCCCACTGTATTTAAAGCTAATGTTTTCATGTTAAAATCCTTTCCAAGTTAATTTCTACTATTATAATATATTATTCCTAGACTATTGGCAACCAAAAACAGCAATAACTTTTTCAGAAAATCAAAAAGCCATCCCTGTAATTGAGAATGGCTCTTTGATTTAGGAAGTAAAAAGAGAGATCTATGAAAATCAGGGTTTTACAGTAGCGCGGAATACTTGCTTACCATCCTTGAATTCTATAATAACTGCACTCTTAACTGCATCGTGTTTTTCGTTCAGAGAAGTTTCGCCAGTAACAGCCTTGAAGTTTTTGGTTTCAGACAACGCTTTGGAAATCTTAGCACTATCTGCAGCGCCAGCACGTTTAATAGCATCAGCCATCAGCTTCATGCTGTCATAGCCCAATACGCCGCAAGCGTCCGGACGTTGTTTATATTCTTTTTCATAAGCAGCAACGAAAGCTTTGGATTCCGGGGTATCAGCATCTGCGGAATAGTGATTGGTGAAGAAGGTGTTATTCAGAGCTGCATTACCAGCAATCTCTTGCATCTTGGGAGAATCCCAGCCGTCGCCGCCAACGAAAGGAACATTGATACCCAATTCACGAGCTTGTTTTACAATCTTACCAATCTCTTCATAATAACCAGGAGCATAAATTACTTCCGGATTAGTAGCTTTAATTTTGGTCAATACTGCTTTGAAATCAGTATCTTTTTGAAGGTAAGCTTCTTCAGAAACGATTTGGCCACCACCCTTGGTGAAGGCTTGTTTGAAGAATGCGCTTAAGCCTTTGGAATAATCGGAACTGTTATCGATAAATACTGCTGCTTTTTTCATTTTCAGTTCGTTTAATACGAAGTTAGCGCCTACAGTACCTTGGAAAGGATCGATGAAGCAAATACGGAAGGTATTGGGTTTGGTTTTACCATCTTTAGTCAAAGTAACAGTGGGGTTAGTAGCACCAGTTGCCAGATAAGGGATTTTAGCTGCTTCAGAAATGTTGCAGGCAGCAATAGCACTAGAAGATGTAAACAGACCAGATACCAGAGGCACCTTATCTTGGTTAACTAATTTAGACATAGCATTTGCTGCTTCTGCGGGCTCGGATTTAGAGTCAGCAACAATCAGCTCAATTTTCTTACCTAAAACACCACCAGCTGCATTAAGCTCTTTTTGCGCTAATTTCATACCATTAACAACAGAGTTACCATAGGTAGCACTGCCACCGGTCATTTCAGAAACAACACCAATTTTAATTACGTTATCAGCCTTTTTTTCTCCACCGCAACCAGCAGCCAACAGACTAGCAGCACAAGCTAAAGCAGCAGCAGCAACAAACATTTTTCTTTTCATAATAAGCACTCCTTTTTCCTCTTAAAAATTCGGCTTTCTCAGTAGCCAAATAGCCTTTATCCTCATTCGGCCCTCAATAATATTTCAGTCAATAAAAAACTCCAGAGCTGAGACTCTGGAGTGAGATTCCAATGGAGCACTATTATAAACTATTTCATTAATTAAATTAACGAATTTAATTATTTCAGTCTATCATAGAAACTTCTCTGTCCTTTTGCCTGAGAGATTATGACCTAAGTCACTGCACCTTCGGCGTCCATTTAAGGAACTCTCCAGAGTTGTGTCCGCATATAGTCCCTACAGCAAACGCTGCACCTGAGATATTTAATCCTTCGGTAGTTCGTCAATTCGAACTTCTCCTATATGTTTCGTCCACGTTTTATTAACTTGATGGAATGTAGTATAACATAAATTTATAAAATTACAATATTTTAGGCTTATGTATACAATATTTTTTTACAAAAAAGAATCCCTAGAATAAAGTCCAGGGATTCTCATAAGTCTTATTGATAATATTTTTGGTTTTCTTCTAACAGAATATCTAAGTTAGCTACAGAAAAATCACGTTTTCCTTCTTGAATCTCGTCTAAGAGATCTAGATTAAGTCTAGTTAAAGGTAGCTTTAAGCCTAAAGCCTCGCCCATTTCTATTACAGGCATCAATTGAGAACGCATCTCTGCTTTTCTATGTCTAACAGCAATATCTCTCCAAATACCGCTATGTACTTTGGTATAAGTACGTAAACGTTTAACATGAATGTCAAGCTGTTGATGCATTTTATCTAAATCACGCCCTTCGCGAGGGAAGGAATCAGCAGGATCCCAATCGTCAAAAGGAATAAGTTTAGCACCTTTTAATAAAGCAACCTCTAAAACTTCTGAAGCAAGATTCATTAACATAACCCGATATTTAGGATTGTCAATAACATCTGCCATAGTTTCGTTAGTCAAAGCTGTCGCTGTTAAAATATCAGCATATCCTAGCTTACCCCAAAGATAACCTAGAACATTATCGCTAATCTCTAAACGATCTAAGCCTATAAGATGCTTCTCCAATTCTTTTAAACGAGGAGTAATGCTGCCATCTAATTCACCAACTGCTAAAGCTCCTTTACCACCATAGTTAACAACGCCCGGCTCTAAATAGTCTGCAAAAATGTTAACAAAGCCACAAAGAGTACGCTCTGCCCCAATTAGCTTTGCAATTTCATATTCACAAAGGCCATTTTGCACAGAAATTACAAAGGTGTTTTCATCCATGAGTGGTAAAAAAGGTTCTAAAGCAGAAGTAGTAAATTGAGATTTTACACATAGCAACACACATTCAAGCTTTTCCTTAGCAGTTTTCAGGTAATGCTCAACAGTATCTGCTTTTACAGGGATAATTGTTGTGGTTTCAGGAGTAACAACCTTTAAACCCTGTTTATTCATAAGCTCTACATGTTCTGGTACTACGTCTAGAAGTATGACATCACAGCCACCCCTTGCTAGATAAGCACCGATTACTCCGCCTATGGCTCCAGCACCAATTACGGTAATTTTCATAATTCTCTCTCCTACTTCAACTACTTTTATTCTTCAAAAGCAGAAATATATTTTTGACCTTTGATAGCAGCTGCAAATTCATCTTTTGCTGCCTGCAGAGTTTCAGGAGAAGTAAACAGGTCATACATGGTAGCTGCCAAGGATTTAGATACAAATACTACAGCTTTCATACCAATGGAAGAACCAGTGCAAGCACAGCTCATCCAGGTATGAGAGGAAATGCCTACAGGCCAGCATGCAGCTGTAATTTGAGCAAATGGAGTAATATAGCTTACGTCACCAACATCAGTAGAACCAGGCATAATTTTACCGTAATCAACATTGTCTAAAACTTCATTGCTTAAAATTTCATCCTCAACAGCAGGAGGAGCAAAGTAAGATTTATTTACGCTTGCTCTAGCAGCAGGCTCTAATTGAGCTGCAAATTCCTTTGCATAAGCAAAGTCAGCGTCATCAAAACCAGGACCACCAGTCATTCTCATGTTATTTAACATCAGATCACCAATTGTATGGTTAGCAATTACATCATAGCAGCCAGCTAACAGTTTGTAATCCATAGTAGTTTCAGTCATCATTGCTGCACCTTGAGCAATTTTGATAAGACGATCAGTTGTATCTTTAACCATAGAACGTTTAGGTGCGCGAACATAATACCAAACCTCAGCTTCAGCCGGAACAGTGTTAGGTAAACCACCGCCATTGGTAATAGCATAATGAATACGAACAGAATCAACAACATGTTCACGCAGATAGTTTGCACCAATATCCATCAATTCTACAGCGTCAAGAGCACTGCGGCCAGCTTCGGGAGCTGCAGCTGCATGGGAAGGTACGCCAGTAAAATGGAATTTTAGGGAGTTCATAGCTAAGAAACTGCAACCCCAAATGGTATTAATAAAGGAAGGATGCCAGCTTACGCATGCGTCCAAATCGTTGAAAACACCTTCCTTAGCCATCAAAGGCTTACCTGCTAAGGTTTCTTCAGCAGCGCAACCATAGTATCTCAAGGTGCCAGGAATATTTTCAGCTTCCATAACTTGTTTTAGAGCTACAACAGCACCAACGCCGCCAGTGCCTAACAAGTTATGACCACAAGCATGACCAGGGGCATCAGCAGTTTTAGCAGGTTCTCTATGGCTAACAGCCTTTTGAGATACTTTTGGTAAAGCATCATATTCGCCAGTTACACCAATGATGGGAGCACCAGAACCGAATTCAGCGACAAAGCTGGTCGGATTGTTAGGAATTTCTTTAATAGTGAAGCCTTGACTTTTCAGATAATCTGCTTGCAATTTGGAAGATCTATATTCTTCATGAGAAATTTCCGGATTATTCCATAAATCCATGGCCATATCTACAATAGCTTGTTTATTTTCTTCTACTAACTGAAACAGTTTTTCTTTACTCATTGTTTTTTCTCCTTATTGTTCTTTTTTCTTAGCTAAATCAGCTGCAACAATTTTTTGACCAATGAAGATAGTACCAAATACTGCTACGATAATAACTGCATAAACAGGGAAACCAGGCAGGAAGGACAAATAACCATTTTTCATCAAGAAGAACATGATGCTGGTCAAAACTACAGCTACAGAACCAATTTTAGGATTAGGTACAAATTGTTGTGCTAACATAGCGCCAAACAGTGCAGGTAAAATATTATTCAGAGCACCTTTAATTACAGGAGGAATGGAGCCAAGAATTTGAGCACCAAGAATAACACCAACAGTTAACATCAATACGTTTACAATGATGGAAACAGCAACGCCAATAGTAGAAATAATAGAACCTTCTTCGGTACCAGCTTCAACACCAGCAGCTTGTTGCGCTGCAACGGAAGCAGGCAAACGCAGGTTACCGATATTACCAGACAAGAAGGACATGTAAGTACCTGCAATACCCAATACAGGGAAATAAGAAATAGGTTCTACAAACCAGAATACACCAGATACACTGACCTGCATTACAACACCTGCGATAACAGCAGATACAGGCGGATAAATATTATAAACGAAGCACAGCACTAAAGCTGGCAGGAAAGCAAAAGCTACACCTAAAAGGTTAGTTATACGACCAAAGCTGATTATGGACGGAATATATGTGTCATTATAATAAGAATTTTTATTTTCCATGATAAACTCCTTTATGCATACAAAGATTAAAATGTAAACTACTTAGAAAATTACGGATACTAGCATTCCCAAGAACATGGAAATACAGAAGGACCATTCTCTAATCCATTTTTTATTAGCAGTCATATTGTACTTTGTAAATGCAGCCATAATCAAGAAACCAGCAACTGCAGCAGTTGTTTGAGAATTAAAGCGCATAGCACTATTAATAGTCAAATAAGAGAAAGCACCACACATAGCACCAACAGCAACTACCGGCACTAATTCTTTACGACCACCTGCAAGAACATCACGGAATTTATCCATATGAGGAGTTGCAAGAGCAGTAAATAAAACCCAACCAATGGAGCCTAAGGTCATAACCCAAACACCACAAGCAAAAGCAGTAGCATTCATGTCTTGACCGCCAAGAGTAACATTCATAGCTTGAGCAGCAAAGCCAGCTGCCATTAATTCATAAGCAACAGCACCAATATAGGACAGACGGAACCAGGAAATAGGGCCACCCATACTTACCAGTAAAGCAACCATACCAGCCAAAATAGCTAAGGAAGGACCAATTGAACCAGCTGCAGAACTACTGATTGCAGCATTAATTTGTTCATCGGTAATACCCATTTTTTTACCAGCCTTCATAGACTTGATGGTCATAACCGCTGCTTGGAAAAGTACCAGCGCTACGCCACATCCGCAGGCTAACCACATAATAAAACTATTAGCAATATCAGAATAATTCATAAAAACACGCCTCACTTTCAAAAATAATAACAAAACAACTAAACGAAAAACTATTGCTATCTGCTGGGATCACATTCCTCCTTTTTTATTAGTAAAAATTAAATATTATTTTTATAAAATATCCGCTTAAAGATATTTTTTAACTATATTTATCGCCTGTTTTAGTGCGAAAGCAACTGCATTGACTCTTCTTACAGCAACAACATTTACTAAACGCCAAGCATCAGTATCTATTTCCACGTCTTGATATTTATCTAAAACAGATAAAACCGGCATATCATTACCACGGACTGCCTTGTCATGCTCAAAAACGCTTTCTTCAACATAATTCAACGGTACCAGAACTCGACTCATTTCCATAACATAAGAATTGTAATCCTTAGGTGTCATATTTTCTTTTTGTTGTTCAAGCATTTCACAAGCATCAGCTAATTGCGTTGCTCTAGCTTTAATTAGGTCGAGATTAATTTTTCCAGCAACCTTTTCCTCATATTTAGAAATAATAATTTGAATATCCCTTGCCGCTTTTGCCTGATTAATAGGCAAATACGCCTCTGTCAGAGCACGATACAGAACTAAAAGATATACCTTGCAGTCTCTAGCTAATGCTTGAGGGTCAATTTTATCTACGGTATCCTCAGAAGAATGCCACCACCAGCCAAAGCCACCAGTTTTACCATTACCCATTAATTCAGCAAAAGATTTAGCAGCAGTACCTTCACCAATAGGTTGCTCCGACAGCCCCATAAACAAGGACGGTGTTCCTGTTCCCCAAAAGGATTGATCTCCAGCGCGACCATAACGACTTCCATTATAATCCTGACCCGTAATTGCTTTAATTACAGGAACCGCCAAGTCTTTAGTTTCTGCCATGCAATTAGCTTCTGTAAGAATATCTGAACCTCTGCCTCCTAAAGAGTCGGCGTTGACATGCAGGCAACAATTTTCATAAAGATCTTCGTAATGAGCATCACAATAATATGTGGAACCGGCATAACGACCATGAGAATGTCCAGACCAGAAGCAGATTTTCAATGAACGGTTTAGCTGGTCCTTCATTTTATTTAAAATGCATACCACATGCATTAGAGCTGCATTAGCAGTTCCGTTATCCATGGCACCATAAATCCAACTATCTACATGATTACTCAAAAGCAAATATTTATCTGGCTCTACAGAGCTTACAATATTGCCTTCTAATGTTGGTAATTTACGCCATTTTGTCTCTACAACCGTCGTCATAGAAGCTTTTGCTTGGCCGGCTTGTAACATTGCTCTAATTTTAGCAGCAGACTCACTATTAACACTCAGGAACGGAATTTTCGGTAAAGTATCGACATCTTCAACAGAAGGACTTCCCCAAATGCAAGAACCAATCATATTATGAATATGCTCATCGTTCAAGAAAATACATCCTACGGCACCAGCATTTTCTGCTAGCTTGATAGGACTCCCCATAGCCAAGCCTTCAATTACTAAAATTTTACCCTTGGCAGCAATATTGGCCATATCATTAGGCTTCCCTTTACCAGCATAAATTACTTCTGCGCTAAGATTTTCCACAGAGGTGGACATAGAATGAGTTAAACACTCAAAGGAAACTCCATTTACCTCAACTGTTGCAGAGATTGGCAAGCTAATATAACCATCGGAAAAGGTTAAAATAGTTTCGATACCATTATCATTTAAAACCTTTTCAATATACTTAAAAGCTTTTAATTCTTCTTCTGTACCGGAATTACGAATATATTGGGCAATGCCACAATCGTACTCCATCAAAGTATCAGCAGAAACTTGTTTTACTAATTCCTGCTCGTTAATTGTTAACAACGCTTCTTGCATAATCACATCTCCCAAAGTCTACATTTTAGACTTAAATACTCTACCACAGGTATAACCACCATCTACAAAGAGATTTTGTCCAACAATGAACTCCGCTTTATCACTTGCCAAAAACATTACCGCCTCTGCAATTTCTCTCGGCAAACCTGGTCTAGCAGCAGGAATCATTGAAATCTTTTCTTTATGCTCCGCACGAGCCACTTCTGTATCTAAAGAGGCAACTAAGGCCTCAGTTTCAATTAATCCAGGTCCCACAGCGTTTACGTGAATGCCTTGTCGAATCCATTCTAAAGCTAAGCCATGGGTAAGCATGACAACAGCCGCCTTAGACGTAGTATAAGGAATAGCCCCAGGTCTAGCATTGGCAGCAGCACCAGAAGAAATATTAACAATATTTCCCTTTAATTTATTTGCGACCCAATAACGAGCAGCAGCCTGAGCCATAAAGAAATAGCCTTTAACATTCAAATCAAACACACTGTCCCAATCCTTCTCCTCAATATCAAGAGAATATTTAGAAGGATAAATACCAGCATTATTAATCAAAATATCTAACTTGCCAAAAGCAGCTACTGTATTATCAACAATATCCTTGCCACAAAGATGCGCTTGACTTAAATCGGCTACCATAGATGCTACTTTATCTCCATATTGAGTTTCCAGCTCAGCAACCGTTGCGGCTAACAAAGAAGGATTATAATCAACTAACATAACCTCCGCACCATTTTCTAGGAAAGCTTCGGTTATTACCCTACCTATGCCAGCGGCTGCACCAGTTACAATTACTGCTTTATCATCAAATCTAATATCCATCGTCTATCACCTTTCTAATTTAACTAAATCATTGATATTTCACACGATACTTCCAGACCTCTGTTGCCGTATAATACTCCACATATTCAATCATTCTGTCAAGTTCATCATAGGCATAGCGCCTTATCTTTAGAACAGGAGTTCCTGAAAGCATACCAATTCTTTTAGCAATATGCTCTGGCAAAGCGACAGCCTCAATCTCCTCCTGAACTTTTTTCAGTATCAAGCCCTGTCTGTCCAGAAATAAAGGCATATCGTTAATATTTCCTTCCATTTCGAAATGCTGAATATCTACATCCTTAATGTAATGCTCCAAATACTGGAAAGGCTGTCCATCAATACTTCGAATGCGTTCTACTCTAACAATGCTATCAAGACCACTATTCGGAAACATTTCTTCAATTTTCTTTGTAATACTTGCATGACGAATAGATATGGTCTTGCATAGAACATGATCTGCTTTTTTCAAAAACTCAGCTCTGAAACCACCTAACTCTGCATATTTCCAAAGCTCTCTTGCAGCTACAAATGTACCTTTGCCTGCTTTACGAACGATTAAACCTTCTGCTTCAAGTCTACCTAGTGCCTGCCGTACAGGAGCTCTACTTACCCCATATTCCTTTTGAAGTTTCAGTTCTGTCGGTAGAAGACTACTTTCCTCATAGATACCACTATCTATTTTATTTTTTATATCAGTATATATTTTGACATTATAGGCTATATCCATCTTCAACACTTCTCTTATTCGCATACTTTTGTATTTAATGAAACACGATCAAGCATAATATTTAATATTTCTTCATCTGTAGACTTCATACCTACTCTACCAACATAGCCCAAACCAGCAATAGTTTTTTCAATATTATCTTGAACCAAGCCTTCTCCAGCTTTAAAGCCTCTTGATCTTTTAGTTAAATTAATTGCTAAAATAGCAGATTCAACAGCAAGAGCAATTTTAGCAGCGCAGGAGGACTTAGCTCCATCACAAATCATGCCTCCAATATTTGTAATGCTTGCTGTAATAACATTACATATTTCGTCATAACTCATGCCTAACAAATAAGCTATACCAGCACCAGCACCACAAGCAGCACTAACTGCTCCACAATAAGCTGATAAACTGCCAATAAATCTTTTCTGATGTATAGCAAT
>JAKSOK010000035.1 GCA_024405615.1 Phascolarctobacterium sp. | reverse complement strand
AGACGTGCACGTGCAGGTTTTAAGGATGATAAACGTCCTGTCGGCTCCTTTTTATTCTTAGGTCCTACTGGTGTAGGTAAAACTGAGTTGGCAAAGGCTTTAGCTATAGAGTTGTTTGGCGACGAAAGAGCAATGCTGCGCTTTGACATGTCTGAGTATATGGAAAAGCATACAGCCTCTAGATTAGTAGGTGCGCCTCCTGGTTATGTAGGTTATGAGGAGGGTGGCCAACTAACGGATGCAGTTCGTCGCAAACCGTATTGCGTTGTCTTGTTAGACGAAATAGAAAAAGCCCACCCTGATATTTTTAACATCTTATTGCAGATTATGGAAGATGGACGTTTGACTGACGGTCAAGGGCGTACTGTGGATTATCGAAATGCAGTAATCATTATGACAAGTAATGCAGGAGCGGCACAGTTGAACATTGCTAAACCCTTAGGCTTTGCTGCCAATGCTAATGCAGAATTGGAAAGTCGTAAAGCCTTGGTTTTACAAGAAATCAAGCATTTGTTTAGACCTGAATTTTTAAATAGAATTGATGAAGTATTGATTTTTGATCCTCTTGGCAAGGATGAGTTAACAGAGATTGCTAATATGCTGGTAGCAGAACTTAATAAGCGTATGGCGAAGATGTCTTTATCCTTAGAGTTAACTGCTTCTGCTAAAGAACTGTTGCTTCGCGAAGGCAGCGATACAAAATACGGTGCTCGACCTTTAAGAAGAGCTTTACGCAAACTGATTGAAGATCCTGTTAGTGATTTGTATCTTGCAGGTAAATTTGCAGCTGGAGATAAAATTATTGCTGAAGCGGATGAAAACAATACTATGGCTTTTCATAAAGCAGTAGAAGCTGAGCAGTTTATTTTAGAAATGCCCGTAAGCTTGAATGACGCTGTAGAAGAAAAGCAAACTGTAGGAGCCATGGAGGAGGCATAAGATGGCTAAGACCAAATATCGTTTTGTTTGTCAAAGCTGTGGTTATGTAACCGCAAAGTGGCTCGGTAAATGTCCTGAATGTGGCGCTTGGGATTCTCTTGTTGAGGAGGCTGAGGTCACCACTAAAAGTAGAAGTTTTTTGCCTATTGAAGGTGCAGAAAAAATAAAGCCTAAAACCATCGCTAGCGTTTCTCAGGTTAACCTTGAAAGGCTTACTACAGGTATTAGAGAATTTGATAGAGTTCTCGGAGGTGGCGTTGTTCCTGGAAGCTTAGTATTACTTGGTGGTACTCCAGGAATTGGTAAGTCTACAATGCTTTTAGATGCAGGCTTGCGCTATGGAAAAAAGGGAATCAAGGTTCTTTATGTAAGTGGCGAGGAATCCGAAGAACAAACCGCTATGCGTGCGGCGCGCTTAGGAAATAGTACTGAAAATCTGCTTATTATGACAGCTACAGATTTAGATGCTATTCTTATTCAGGCTCAAAATGTTAATCCAAAATTATTGATTATAGATAGTATTCAAACGATGTACAATGCGGAGCTGCAAACTGCAGCAGGTAGTGTTGGCCAGGTTCGTGAGTGTACTGCTAAGCTATTGCAATTTGCAAAGACTACAGGCATTGCAGTATTATTGATTGGCCATGTTACTAAAGATGGTACTATAGCTGGTCCACGCTTATTAGAGCACATGGTGGATGTAGTGCTGCAATTTGAAGGGGATAGGTCCTATTCCTTCAGAGTTTTGCGAGCTCTCAAGAATCGTTTTGGTAGCACTAATGAAAGTGGTATTTTTTCTATGGAGGCTGGTGGTCTACAAGAAGTTGCTAACCCTGCAGGATTGTTCCTAGAAGATAGAGAACACGAAGTTAGTGGCAGTGTGATTACGGCTTGTATGGAAGGTAACAGACCTATTTTGACCGAAATTCAGTCTTTGGTAGCCAAGACTCCTTTTGGTATGCCTAGACGTACTGCAGTTGGTTTTGACTATAATCGTGTGAATATGCTGATAGCCATTTTGGAAAGACATTTCGGTTTAGATTTTGGCACCTCCGATGCTTATGTCAATGTTGTAGGCGGTATGAAGCTAACTGAGCCTGCGGGTGATCTTGCAGTCGCTACTGCATTAGTTTCTAGTTTGCGTAGCTTGCCAATCGCCAAAGATACTTTGGTTTTCGGTGAAATTGGCCTTACAGGTGAGGTGCGAAGAGTTAGTGCTCCAGAACGAAGAATTCAAGACGCTATTAATTTAGGCTTTAAGAAATTCATTGTTCCTTATAGCAAACTTCAGCTTAGTATTCCGCAGGGAATTGAAATCGTGCGTGTAAAAACTGTAACACAGGCCTTCCATGCACTATTTGCTAAGACTAAAAATTGATGCTTTAATTGAGTAGGTATAATATTTATGATTGGCGTTGGCTGTGATATTATTGAAATTGCTCGCATTGCAAAGGCTATTGAACAAAAACACTTTGTAGAACGGGTTTATACAGAACAGGAAATTTCCTATTGTGAAGGGCGTGGCAAACAAGCAGCAGCAAGCTTTGCAGCTCGTTTTGCTGCTAAGGAAGCTGTGCTGAAAGCTTTTGGCACTGGCTTGCGAGCAGGAACAATGTTGGATATTGAAGTTGTTCTTGATGCTTTAGGAAAGCCTGAGGTAAAACTTCATGGGTATTATGCTGAATTTGCTCAAAAGTTGGGTGTGCGTAATATTTGCCTCAGCTTAAGTCATAGCAGAGAAAATGCTATTGCTTTTGTGACTATGGAGTAATTTTTCAAATCGGTTTACAAGCAGAAGCAAAAAAGGCTTCTACCTCGACGGTTTAGCGCGTTAGGAGGTAATTTTAGGATGAAATTAGTTGCTGCAGCAGAAATGCAGAATATAGATAAACTGGCAAGCGAAAATTATGGAATACCAGGAATTGTTTTAATGGATCAAGCTGCGAAAGCAGTTGCAGATGTTGCTTTGCGCCAAGAAAATTTTAGCGATAATAGCAATGGTAAAATTGTTGTCTTTTGTGGCAAAGGTAATAATGGCGGCGATGGTTTTGGCGCTGCTCGCTATCTGGCCAATGCAGGTTTACAGACGGCGGTTTTCCTGGTAAACGCTACATTTAACGATTTGCAGGGGGATGCAGCTTTAGAAGCAGATATGCTACGTAAAGCTGGCATACCTATTAATTCAATTTTAACCGAAGAGGATCTTAGCTTTGCTGAGGTGAAAAGCCTACGTGCGGATTTAATTATTGATGCCATGCTGGGCACTGGCTTTAAAGGCGAGTTAAGAGGACTTTATAAATCAGTATGCTCCATGATTAATAGTCTGGAGAAAGTTGTTTTAGCAGTCGACGTGCCAACTGGTGTTGATGCCGACTTTGGTACTCGCGCTGAAAATGCTATTTGGGCTGACATGACTGTGACCATGGCTTTACCTAAGACAGGCCTGCTACTGTATCCAGGTAAAGAAAATGTCGGCGAACTGATTTTAGCTGATATCGGTATGCCCGAAAAACTTTTGGCAAGCTGTGACAGTAAAAAATATTTAGTTACTGCAGATGATATTGCTCAAATGTTACCTGTTCGTAAACCTAATGCTCACAAGGGAGATGCTGGGCGCGTAGTTATTGCGGCTGGCAGTCCTGGTTTTACGGGCGCAGCTGCTATGAGCGCTTTTGCTGCTGTTAAAGCAGGTGGTGGTCTTGTAAGCTTGCTTACGCCTCTTAGCTGTAGAGATATCTTGAGTACTAAGCTTACTGAGGTCATGGTACATGGTTTATTAGAGCGTATGCCAGGTGTCTTAGGTGGCGCTGCTGAAGGTGATATTTTGCAACGTACAGCAAAGGCAGATGTATTAGCAATAGGTCCTGGCTTAGGTACTTCTGAAAATACAACTCAGGTTGTTTTGAATATTTTAAAGAACGCTACTAAGCCAGTTGTCATTGACGCTGATGCAATTACTGCGCTTAAAGGCAATATGAATATTTTACCTAAAATGCAGGTTGCTAAGGTTTTGACTCCTCATCCAGGAGAAATGGCTCGCATTACTGGAATTGATATTAGTGTAATTGATAGAGAGCGCGTAAATGTTGCAGCTCATTATGCTAAAGAATGGAAAGCAACTGTTGTATTAAAAGGTGCACCTACTGTAGTAGCACTTCCTGATGGAACAACTTACTTAAATTCTACTGGATGCCCTGCTATGGCTACTGGTGGAAGTGGAGATGTTTTAACAGGTGTTTTAGCCGCTCTAATTGCATCGGGAATGCCTGTTGAAAAGGCAGCTGTGGCTGCTGTTTATTTGCATGGCTTGGCTGGCGAAATAGCTAGTGAAGGTGAGATTGGCCTAGCTGCTAGCGATATAGCACTGGCTATTCCTAAAGCTCGTAAAGCAATTTATGAGCAAGAAGATTTACAGTTTTCTATTTACAATACTTCGCTAAAAATGGTAAAATAATATGTTATCATATATGTTGACATATTAGGTAGTTGTTTGGTTTTGGTCCATTTAGAGGTGAATTCAGTGAGAAGAATTTTTAGCTTAGTATTGGCTTTCTGCATATTATGTATTAGTGTTATTGCAAATGCTGCAACAGTAACTAATGCTCGTTGGGGTGTCGATAAAGATAACAACCTTCGCTTTGTTATATCCGTAGATACACCTGTAACATATAATGTAAGACTCAGCGGACAGATGCTCAAGGTTTTAGTTAATGCTGATTTAGCAAAAAATGCCAAGGGATCCTGGAGCGTTCGTAGCGATTTAGCTAATTCCATGTCTGTGAACAAAGAAGGTGCCTTAACAGTTTTAAGCGTTCCTTTAAAACAGTCTTTAACCACAGATAATTATAATACTTTTGTGCTTCGTAATGGAGCTACGAAACAAGAGGCTTATCGCATTGTTGTAGATGTAAGCAAGAATACTTATGACACTACAACTAAAAAGCCTGTTGTTAGCAGTCAGCCTGTGAAAACCGCTAATAGTGGCGATACCTGGAATTCTAAGCCTGCCACTACAAGTAATGGGTCTTGGACAGATAGGTTTAAAAAGGACGGAACTGTTACCACAAAGCCTAGTGCATCAGAAAGAGTAAAGCAAAGTATTCAACAGGCTAGGGAAGCTGCCAAAGAAAAACAGCAAGAAAATAGTACATCAGTGAATGCTAACACTACAAACAATGATAAACCTGTAGTTACTACCAATACTGCTCCAGCTTCTAATAATTCCGAGAAGCAAACAGCCGCTAATACAAGTGCTGCAGTTAGTCAGGCTAAAGCTAATACTCAAAGTAGTTTGAAAAAGCTTTTGACGGCAAAACAAGCTGCTCGTAGGGAAGCTGCGGCTGAAGCTGCCAATAAGAAGAAAAAAGATAAGAATAAAAATACGGTTACCAATAAAGAGACCGTTAACAAAAATACTGTTGATGGTGTTGTAATTATTAAAGGTACTGGTAAGTATAAAACCTCTGGTGGTATTGAGAAAAAAGTCATTACCATAGATGCCGGACATGGTGGCAGTGATCCTGGTGCTATTGGTGCAGCCGGGGTGATGGAAAAGAATCTAACCTTGCCTATAGCTAAAAGGCTTGAAGCATTATTAACTAAGGCAGGAGCAGTTGTACATATGACTCGTACCACTGATGTGGATGTTCATGGAAAATATGCTACTGATAAACAAGAACTGCAAGCACGTGTTAATGTATCCGAAAAGTTTAGCTCTGATTTATTTATTAGTATTCACATTAATGCTTCGGTTAACAAAGATATTGCAGGTGTATCAAGCTACTATCATCCTAAGACAGTTCATGATGCTAGGATTGCTCGTTGTATTCAAAATAGACTGGTGGCAGTTAATAAACAGGCCGATTTAGGCATTCGTGAAGCAGGCTTCTATGTTATTAAACGTAATAGTATGCCCGCAACTCTGTTGGAGTTGGGCTTTATTACCAATAAAAATGAAGAACGCCTAATGAATACTGCGGCATATCAAGAAAAAACAGCTCAAGCAATTTTTGAGGGCATTAAGAAGTATTTTGAAGGCTAAGGAGGGCTATAATGCGAAAATTTATATTGTTTTTAGTCCTTCTTACTAGTTTTACTTTTTTTGCTGGCTGTAGTAATACTGCAGATCAAGCTGGAGCCAAAGCATCTACAACACAGAATCAGGTACAAAAAAAATCTGAGCAGAAGCTGGTTGTTTATAGAGCGGCAGCCAATGGTACAGAAACACTTTTGCCGGAAACAGTTACTATTGCTGACAATGGGAAAAGCGCCATGGAAAATGCTTTGGTCGCTTTAATCTCCACAAAGCCTCAGGATGCTAAATTTGCTGATGTTGTACCTATTGGTACAAAGCTTTTAGGTCTAAAGGTTGATAAAAATATTGCTTATGCTGATTTTAGTAAAGAACTGTTGAAGAAAAATCAGGGTTCTTATGAAGAAATGATGTTGGCCTATGCAATAGTAAATACCCTAACAGAATTTCCTGAGGTAAAAAAAGTACAAATACTTGTAGAAGGTAAAAAGGCGGTAGGCGGGCATATGGATTTGGAAGAACCCTTAACTCGCAATACTACTCTTTTAGCTAATGGTAAGCAATAAGCTTCTTTAAAGCAGTAACGTTTTACGCTACTGCTTTTTGGAATTTTATGAATGGAGTAATTATGGAGTTATATTTAAAGGATAGTGCAGCAACTGAGGACCTTGGTAAGCTTTTAGGAAGTAAGCTGCAAGAAGGGGATGTAATCTGTTTAACAGGTGATCTAGGTGCAGGGAAGACACTCTTAAGTCAAGGTGTTGCGGTTGCCTTAGGTGTTGCTGCAGAAGAGGTTACAAGTCCCACCTTTACTATCATGAATATTTATAATGGTAAAAATTTAGAAATACACCATTTTGATTTGTATAGACTTAATCGTCCTGAAGAACTTGAAGACATTGGCTTTTATGAATACTGTGGTGGTGAAGGAGTAACGCTTATTGAATGGGCAGAGCTTTTCCCAGAAGAATTGCCCGAGGAATATTTACAAATTACTCTTTTACATGCTGGAGAAGGACGCAAGGCGATTCTTGAGGCTAAGGGGACTAGAGCAGAGGAACTTTTACAGGAGGTGGAAAGTAAATGCTGACTTTAGCATTGGATACTGCTACTAAAGTATGTAGTATTTCTTTGTGTAGAGATGAGGAAATTCTTGCAGAATATACTATAAATATGGGAATGACTCATTCCGAAGGCCTTCTGCCGCAAATTGAACAACTTTTGGAACGTTGCAAGGTACAAAAGCAAGAGATTGAATTATTGGCCGTTAGTATGGGGCCAGGTTCCTTTACTGGCCTGCGCATTGGTTTAGCAACTGCAGAGGCAATGGCTTATAGCTGGCAATGTTGTTTGCATGGTGTTGATACTCTTGAAGCTTTGGCTTATAACATTCCTGTGGAAAATATCGTTTTATCACCAGTTCTGGATGCGCAAAAGGGTAACTATTATCAAGCTCTTTATAAATGGGAACAAGGTGAACTCAAAGAATTAGAATCAGTACAAGTTGTAAGTAAAACTCAGCTATTGGAAAGAATTTCTAAGCAAGGTGGAAACGCATTACTTTTAGGTGAATGTGATAAATTGGCAAAGCTGGAGCTGCCTGCAAATGTTAAATTAGCACCAAAGTCTTTGCGTATGCCTAAGGGGGCATCTGTTGCTTTAGCTGCTTTAAAAGGCTTTGATGCAGAGAAAGATAAAAGAATCTTTGGCTTGGAACCCTATTATATTCGTAGATCAGAGGCGGAGGAATTGTGGGAACAACGTCAGAAACAATAAGCTTTCGTAACATGGAAACTGCTGACCTAAAGGTTGTTGCAGAGTTAGAATTAGAGGCTTTTAGTGATGCATGGAATGAAAATATGCTAGCGGAAGAACTCAATAATCCTTTGACAACTTATTTGGTTATGGAGTGTGCCAATGAAATTGTTGGCTATGCTGGTTATTGGTTAGTTGCAGGTGAAGCACAAATTACTCGCGTTGCAGTTTTCAAAAAACATCGTGGACAGGGCTGGGGTGAATGTTTAACAGAGGCTTTGTTGCAAAAAGCATGGAGCATGGAAGCTGAAGCAGTGACTCTTGAAGTGAGAGAAAATAATATTGTCGCGCAGAAAGCTTATTTAAAAAATGGCTTTAAAGCTGCTGGGGTACGCCCTAACTATTATGAAGACACTCACGAGGGTGCTGTTATTATGTGGGTATATAGGTGATAGGTATGGAAAATGTCAAAGATAAGGATGTTTACATTCTTGGTATAGAAAGTAGCTGTGATGAAACTGCTGCTTCCGTAGTAAAAAATGGTCGTGAAGTTTTAAGTAATATTATTTCTTCTCAAATTGTCATACATCGTAAATTTGGCGGTGTAGTTCCGGAAATAGCATCACGTAAACATATAGAAAATATTATGCCTGTAATTGATGAAGCTTTGACTCAGGCTAATATACCTTTAGAACGAATTGATGCAGTGGCAGTAACCTATGGACCGGGCTTAGTAGGTGCTTTATTGGTTGGTTTGTCTGCTGCTAAAGCTTTAGCATGGGCTGCAAATAAGCCTTTGATTGGAGTAAACCATCTCGAAGGTCATGTATTTGCTAATTTCTTAGCTGATAAGGAATTAGAACCGCCTTTCATGGCTTTGGTTGTTAGTGGTGGGCATACAGCTTTGTTAAAGGTTACTGGTTATAATACCTTTGAAATGTTAGGCCAAACTAGAGATGATGCAGCGGGTGAAGCTTTTGATAAAATTGCTAGGGTTATGAATTTACCTTATCCTGGTGGTCCGGAAATTGAAAATTTAGCTTTGGATGGTAATCCTCTGGCCATAGAATTTCCGGTAGCAAAGTTAGATAAGCCTTATGAATTTAGCTTTAGTGGTTTAAAATCTGCGGTAATTAACTATCTTCATAATAACGAACAGGCTGGTCGCGAAATAAATCGTAGCGACGTAGCAGCTTCCTTCCAGCATACTGTTGTTGAAAGCTTGGTTCGTAAAGCGGTTCAGGCTATGAAAGATACGGGTTATAAAAAAATAGTACTTGCAGGTGGCGTTTCTGCGAACAAAACTTTACAAACAGATTTAGCAGAAGCAATGAAAAAAATAGGCTGCGAGCTAGTACATCCGACAAAGATACTGTGCACTGATAATGCTGTAATGATTGCCTGCAGGGGCTATTTTATGTATCAATCTGGCATGGAAAGTCCACTGGACCTGAACGCAGTTCCATCTTTAAAATTAGGGTGAACAAATGTATAAACGGTGCATAAATCTGTGGATAAAGTGGATAACTTTATAAAATAATGGATTTATGCACAAAATAAGCTGTTTTTTCACAGGGAAATTGTGGATAACTTTGTTAGAAAATGTGGAATTATTGTGAATAGATGTGTATTTGATTATGAGGGACAAACATGGTAATTAATTTAACACCAGAACAAAAAAACATGTTACAAATAATGGATTCTGTTTTTGGTTTGGCTGCGGATATTGCACATGCTGTTTTAACTGTTTACATACCTCATATAGATAAAAAATGGTTGTATGTCTATAAGCAAGAGGAATCTCTGACAAATGTCGTATCTGGACGACAGGATTTAACAGGTAGAAATGTGCGTGCAGTTGAGGAACCTCTGGTGCAGCGTTGCCTTGCAAAAAATATGCCTGTTAAGGGTGTAAGGGAGTTAATGTTAGGTTCCTTTAATAGTTTTCAGGTTTTTCCTTTGCGGGATTTTCATGGTAAATGTTTTGGTGCTGTTAGCTTTGATACAAGTGTAAGAGATGATATCATTATTCAACAGTCTATGGAATTGTTGATAAACACAAAGACATCTGTTGCAAATAATGAACAATATCATAGAATGCAGCCTGCGGATGGTATTATGATTGTAAACGATCATAAGATGGTAGTGGCAGCTAACAATCAGGCGCAGCATATTTTCCAAACTATGGATGTATCTGATTTGATAGGTCGTCATACTAACCATATGGCTATTAATTGGCCTTTAGTAGGCATGGTTATGGATACTGGTGTAGCAGAAAGTAAGGAACTAAAGCTACGTGGTTTACTATTGTCCATACGTGTATTGCCAGTTGTGCCTAGGCCAAAAAGTGGTTGGGCTATTGTTATAGTTCAGGATATTACAGAACTGCACAAAAAAGATCAGGAATTACAAATTAAATCTGTAGTAATTAAAGAAATTCACCACAGAGTAAAAAATAATCTACAAACTATAGCTAGTCTTTTACGACTGCAGGCACGAAGAGCACAAAGTGCAGAAACTAAAATGGTTTTAAAAGATTGTGTGGGACGTGTTAACAGTATTGCTATTGTGCATGAATACCTGTCACAACAAGATTCAGGCTTAATTGATGTAGATAAGGTTGCTCGTAGTATTTATCAGGCTATTATAACTAGCATGTTAAGTCCCGATTTTAAACTGCAAGCTACCTTTAAAGCTGATAAAACTCAATTAGCTTCTGAAAAGGCTACCAGTATAGCTCTCATCTTAAATGAGATGTTGCAAAACTCTATTGAACATGGTTTTGAAGGTCGTTCAGAAGGAAAACTTGAAGTTAATTTTAATTTAGTGGGGAATAATTACGAGCTTATCATAAAAGATGATGGTGTAGGTTTACCCGAAGGCGTTGATGTAATGTCGGGTAAAAGTCTTGGCTTAAAGATTATAAAAACAATGGCTGAGTCTGATTTAAATGGTAAGTTTACTATCGCCAATGGTGCAGATGGAGGTACTATTGCTAAAGTTATTATTCCAGTTGGAGGGGAAAATTAATGTTGAAAAAAATGCGTGTTTTACTGGCTGATGATGAAGCCCTAATCCGTTTAGATTTAAGAGAAATATTAACGGATGCTGGGCACGATGTTATTGGAGAAGCAGCTAATGGGCAGGAAGCGGTTGATTTGGCTCGTAGATTAAAGCCAGATTTTATTATCATGGATGTTAAGATGCCTGTAATGGATGGCCTTGCTGCTGCCAAAATTATCGACCAGGAAGCCATTGCTCCTGTATTATTGCTTACAGCATATAGTCAACAGGATATTGTTGATGCAGCAAGAGATTCAGGTGTAATCGCTTATCTTGTTAAACCAATTCGAGAGGAACAATTATTCCCGGCTATGGAGATTGCAGCAAGTCGTTTTGCTGAATTGCAAGAACTAAATGCTGAGTTGGAAAAATTACAAGAAACTTTAGAAACTCGCAAGGTTGTAGAAAAAGCCAAGGGAATTCTTATGGCTGCCCATGGTATGAACGAGCAAGAAGCTTATCGCAAAATGCAACAATTTAGCATGGCTAAGCGAATTTCTTTAAAAGCATTAGCAGAAAATATTATTGCTGCAGCTGCTAAGAACAAATAGACTTTTTGACTTTAAATATAAGAACAATAAAAAGAAGGCTTCGTAATCACAAAATTGTGGTTGCGAAGCTATTTTTTTGCATAAAAGGCTAAAAAAACAAAAAACAGCTTGATTATTTAGAGATTTGTGCTATAATAATTAATATCAATTAGCACTCTTTGAGAATAAATGCTAATAAGGACGCAACTCTCACACGTCTTGATAAAAGACTGAACAGATGCTAGGAGTTAACATCATAGGTTCAGATATTAATTATATGAAAGGGGTTCATAAATATGAAATTCCAACCTTTAGGTGACCACATTCTTGTTGAATTAGCTGTGAAAGAAGAGAAAACTGCAAGCGGCATTTTCCTGCCGGATACTGCAAAGAAAGATAAACCTCAAACTGGCAAGGTTATTGCTGTAGGTAGAGGCAAATATGCTGAAAATGGCCAATTAGTTCCCATGGAAGTTAAACCTGGTGACGAAGTTATGTTTGCTAAATATATTGGTGCTGAATTGAAAATGAATGGCATTGAATATTTGGTAATTAGCGAACGCGATGTATATGGCGTTTTCCATGATGAGAAATAATTAGAAGGAGAAAAACAAAATGGCTAAACAAATCGTATTCGACGAAGAAGCTCGTCGTAAATTAGAAGCTGGCGTAAATGCTGTTGCTAATGCTGTTAAAGTAACCTTAGGACCTAAGGGCCGTAATGTTGTTTTAGAAAAGAAATATGGCGCACCTACTATTACTAATGATGGTGTTACTATCGCTCGTGATATCGAATTAGAAGATGCTTTTGAAAACATGGGCGCTCAACTGGTTAAAGAAGTTTCCATCAAAACCAATGATGTAGCTGGTGATGGTACTACTACTGCAACTGTTCTGGCACAAGCAATGATCAAAGAAGGTCTGCGCAACGTTGCTGCAGGTGCTAATCCTATGGTTGTAAAAAAAGGCATCAAAAAAGCAGTTGATGTTCTGGTAGAAGAATTGAAGGCTATTT
>JAKSOK010000034.1 GCA_024405615.1 Phascolarctobacterium sp. | reverse complement strand
GTTTAACATAGTAGTATAATTATATTGGTATAAAATTTGGATGTTTGGAGGTTTATTTATGAAAGTTCTATTAATTAATGGTAGTCCTAAAGCTGATGGAAATACTGGTTGTGCTTTAAAAGAAATGGTAAAATGCTTTGCTGCCGAAGGTGTAGAGGCAGAGATTGTTAATATTGGAAATAAAGACATTCGTGGTTGCTTAGGTTGTGGAACTTGTAGAGCAAAGGGAAAATGTGTTTTTGATGACGCGGTAAATGAAGTTGCTCCTAAGTTTGCACAAGCAGATGGTTTAGTAATAGCAAGTCCTGTTTATTTTGCTTCTCCTAATGGCACTTTGATTTCCTTCTTGGATAGATTGTTCTTTAGCACAAGCTTTGATAAAACCATGAAGGTAGGTGCAAGTGTTGTTGTTGCTCGTCGAGGTGGCTGTTCTGCCAGCTTTGATGTTTTGAATAAATATTTCACTATTAGCAATATGCCTGTTGCTTCTAGCCAATACTGGAACAGCGTTCATGGTCTGGTGCCAGGCGATGCGCAAATGGATGCAGAAGGTTTGCAAACTATGCGTACTTTAGCAAATAATATGACTTTCTTAATGCGTAGCATTGAATTAGGAAAGGAAAAATATGGCCTGCCTGCTAAAGAGGAAAAGGTAGTAACTCATTTTATTAGATGATTTTTTGATTTTGAAGAGGGGAGAATATGACTATTAAAGAAGCTAGCCAGATTACTGGCGTAACTGCAGATACTTTAAGATATTATGAGCGCATTGGTTTAATTCCGCCTGTACCGCGTAATGAAAGTGGTATTCGCAATTATGATGAGACTATCATAGGTTGGATTAATTTCATTAAGTGCATGCGTAATGCGGGGTTGCCTATTGAAACACTTATTGAATATGTTGCTCTATATAAAGAAGGCAGCAAAACGGATGATGCTCGTAAGCAGCTCCTTATCGAACAAAAGAAGATTTTGGAGGAGCGTATTGCATTTTTACAAGATACCTTAACTAAGCTGAATTTTAAAATAGACAATTATGATAAATTCATGCGCCATGAAATGAGCGAAATTAACTGGGGAAGATAGTCACTGCATCCACTCAAGAGTGCGAGACCGCGGAAGCGTGCCGATTTTGACATTGTAGGGAGTAGGATATGTATAGAGGTATATTTTACTGTATTATTGCTTCCGTATTATGGGGAGTCGGCGGTGTTGCCGGTCAGTATTTATTTGAAAATTATAATATAGATGCTATGTGGCTAGTATTTGTGCGTCAGACTAGCTCTGGTATAGGATTTTTAGCTTATACTTATTGGATTCTCAAAGAAGATATGCTAAGACCCTTCAGAGAAGATTTGAAAGACTTAATGGTTTTTTCTGTAGTTGGACTGCTGTTAGCTCAACTAGGTTACTATTATGGGGTCAAATTATCTAACGCTGCTACTACAACAGTCATTATGTATACGGAACCCATTTACGTTATCTTGTGGATGTCCTACAAGCTAAAGGAATGGCCTAGAATTAATGAAGTACTTTGTATGCTTCTTGCTTTTGTAGGCATTTTTCTTATTACAACCCATGGAAGTTTGGAAAGCTTGGCGATTACCCCTATGGCCTTTGCTATGGCTATGCTTTCGGCGATCAGTTACGCGGTCTATTCGGTACAGCCTATGGGACTTTTGAAGAAGTATCCTAATACTTTAGTTTTAGGCTGGGCTAATATTATCAGCGGAATCAGTCTATTATCTGTGGTAAGCCCCTTCAATTATCCCCAAACCTGGGATACACAAGCAAGTATTGTGATGTTTTATCTTATTGTGGGAGCTACCTTATTTACCTTCTTTTTGTACACCAAGGGCCTGGTAATTATAGGCTCTACCCGAGCAAGCCTCTTGGCTTGTGCAGAGCCATTGTCTTCCATTATATTCATGGTGGTCTTATTGGGCACTCCCTTAGAAGCTATGGATTTAATGGGTATGGGACTTATAATTGCAGCGGTTTTACTGATTGTTTGTGTGAAAAAGTAGGTTGTTCATAATTTTATAAAAAACACTTGCAAGAATTAGCACCTATTAAAAGGTGGGTTAGTAATGCAGGTGTTTTTTTAGCTATTTTATATGAATGTCATAATATGACTAATAGATGTGGTATAATAATAGTATAATTAGAATCTATGAGATGGGAGGCTAAGGTTATGGGCGTAGAAAAAACTTTAAAAGTTTATACTGTACCTGTAGGTGCTAGCATGAGGGACAGCTTTGCTAGAGAACTGAAGCAGTTGCCCTATGGTGAAGGTGTTTTAGTGCTGCCTACTGGACTATTACAGGAAAAATTAACGCGTACCTATAATGTTCCTGTAAGTGGCTTTGATACTTTAGCTAATAAAATATTGAATTTGAACGGCTATCGCGCTTTGAGAGAAATTACTCGTCGAGGCCAAGAGCTTTTAGTAGAAGAACTGATAGATTATTATACAGAATGCGGTAAAATAAAATATTTCTCTGCTTTAAAAGAAAAGCAGGGCTTTGTGAAGCAAATGACCTCCTTGTTAGGCCAGCTTTCTCGCAGTGGAGCTACCGCTGATGAAATAAGCAATACTTTAAATAGCTGGGAGCGCAAAGGCAAGGCAAGACAAAAAGATCAGGAAATTGCTCTAATCTATAGCGGCTATCGTATCATGCTTAAAGAGCAGGGACAGTACGATTTAGAAGGCAAGTATCGTTTAGCTCTCAAAATACTTAAAGAACAGGAAGAACCTCAATTACCCTGGAGTAAAATTTATGTAAGTGATTTTGCAACCCTTGATCCTTTGCAATTGGAGTTGTTGATTGCTTTAGCTCAACACTGTAGCGTACAGCTTGGTATTTGCTACGAAGGAGATAAAGCAGTTTGCCAAGCTAGTAAAAATACAGTTGCTCGTTTAACCAAGGCGGTTTTACCCGAGGTTGTTAGAGGGGAAATCCCTGAACGTAATAGTAAATTACAGGCTTTGGTAGACAATATAGGCCTTCTCCAGGTTGCTAAACAACAGCTTGTTGGTGGCAGGGAAATAGTAATTCGTGAATATAAAAGCCAAAGAGATGAAATTGAAGGTGTTCTGACAGAGATTAAAGAACAATTGCTTGCAGGGGCAAATATTAAAGATTTTGCTATTGGCATGCGTAGCTTAAATGACTACAATGGTTTGCGTTTAGTAGCGGATGCATATGGTATTCCTATTACTCTTCCAAGAGTGGAACAACTGCTGGTGCAGCCTTTAACAGAGTTTTTACAACAGTTATTGACTGCGGTTCAGGATACTCGGATTGGTGCAGAAGCTTACTTTAATTTACTGTCTAGCTCTCTAGGAAAGCTGTTATTTACAGAGACATTAGAAAACAAGGAACTTTTGCAGCAGAAAACATATTTCTTTAGACGTTCTCAGGTACAACAAGCTTTAGGTTATGAAACGTCTGAAGCCATGCCGGAGCTGTTGCAGAAAATAGATGGATTTATCGGTAATTGCACTTTAGTTAATACTGTGCAGGGCTATACGGAACTGTTAGAAGCTTTTTTGTCGGATTTACAGCTGGCAAAAAAAATTGGCGCTTTATATCAGGAGCATAAACTTTCCCTAAAAGGCCTTCAAGCTATTTTAGCGACTGAGCGTGAATTGCAAAAATGTTTTCATAGCTTACGTTTGGATTATCTTGCTAGTGGCAAAGAAAAAGTTAAATATACGCTAGTAGAATTTTGCCACTTATGGCAAGAGGCTTTGCAGGAAATGTCATTAGTAATACTCCATGGACGCAAGGATGGACTTCTAGTAAATGATGTTGTCCAGCTTCAAGGAGCAAGCTTAAAAAAGGTGTATCTTTTAGGTATGCGCGAGGAGATTTTTCCTGCAGGCAATAGGGAAAATTGGCTTTATAACGACAAAGAACGTGGCGAGCTGCAGGCCTTAGGCATCGATTTGCCCAATACCTATGCCTCATATGCAGAGGAAAACTGCTTATTTGCTGGTGCCTTAGCTACGGCTACGGAGCAGCTTTGTTTAAGCTTCTATAAGGATGAAGAAGGAGAAGGTTCTCCTTATCTTGATGATGTCAAAAATATATATACTGATTTAGGCATAGAGAAAATAGAACAAAAGCAACGAGCAAGCGTTAGCGAGGCCTTGGAGCAAAGCTCTTGTTATGAAGAGCAGTGGGTTCAAGAGCAAGTGGGAGTGACAACTCTTCAAGCTGCCACAGCAGATAAAGAACGCCAGGGCGTATATAATGGTGTGCTGGAGGACAAAGGACTAATAAATAAGGTTCAGAGTGCTACTCACTACAGCTTTAGTGCTTCTGCTTTGGAAAATTACGTTGATTGTCCTTTTAAATATCTAGGAACTAAGCTGTGGCAACAGGAAAATACTGGCCTTAGAGATGAACAGGTGGATGGGAAAACACGTGGTGATTTAATCCACAATACCTTGGCTCGTTTTGTAAATAGCTATCTTAATAGTAAGCCTGTTGGTCAGTTTGAAGAGCTTTGGCAGCAGCTATTGGAATGCTTTGAGGCTGAAATTGAAGCTTGCGTAAGCAAGGGTGAAATTTATGCTAATGAGCTTTGGGAGGCTGAAAGAGAGCGCATTAAGCATCAGCTTAGCTGGTGGTTGGTTTTTGAACTGCAGGAGCAAAGCCAATGGAGTGGCTTTAAGCCTGTTGGCTTGGAGCAGGAGTTTGGCCAAAAGGATAGTAGCATCAAACTTATGACTGCCTCTGGTCTGCCCATGTACCTTAAAGGTCGCATAGATCGCTTGGACGCTAGTGAGGAAGCTGCTTTTATTACGGATTACAAGTCGGGGGAGGCTCCTACAGATAAGGACTTTGCTAACAATAAAGATTTGCAAATGGCTTTCTACCTTTTAGCAGCAACAAAACTTTATCCGGAGAAAAAGATTTTAGGCGGTAATTATATTTCGTTTAAGGAGCATAAGCGTCAAGGTGGCGTTGCCTGGACTTCTACGGGAAATAGTAATATTAAGGTTGCTGGGAAAAAATCCGGACCTGATTATGCTTCCTGGGAAGAATTACAGGAAAAATGCGCAACCATGCTGGTAGAGCCTGTTGATAATTTATATAAAGGTAATTTTGCAGTCGCTCCGAGTTCTAAAGACGCCTGCAAATATTGTAGCCTGAAGGACATTTGCCGTAAGGATGTATTACAGAAGGATTTAAAAGCAATGAAGGAGGCAACACAAGATGAGTAATAATAAGCCCACGCAACAACAACAGGCTATTATTAATGCTATTAAAACTAATGTTGCCGTAGCTGCAGGTGCTGGTAGTGGTAAAACTCAGGTACTGGTTGGCCGTTTCATGAACATTCTTACTAATAGTCTTGTTCAAGGCATACAAAAGGACGGAAAATACGCAGTTAACGTGGATCAGCTAGTGGCTATTACCTTTACTAAAAAAGCTGCAGCAGAAATGCGTTCCCGTTTAAGAGAAAGACTTAATGACCGACTCCAGGAATTGGAAGAGGCCTATGGCAATAAAGCTATAGATAAAACTACCCATACTAAATATAGTAGCTTTTGGCGTGAGCAGCTTCAACGTTTGCCACGTACGCATATTTCTACTATTCATAGTTTGTGTAGTTTTTTGTTGAGGGAAAATCCCTTAGAGGCTAAACTTGATCCTCAGTTTAAGGTTGCGGAGGAGCTTCAGGGGGAGGTTTTTCTCCAGAATTGCCTGGAACAATTTGTACGCAAAGAATTAAAAAATAAAAATGAACATGTAGAAGTTCTGCTTTCTGTTTATGGCTTTAATCGCTTTTTAGAGCAGATGCATATCTTGCTGCCTCAGCTACCGGATATTGAACGAGCAGGGGATTTATTGCAACCCTATAAAGTAAGCAATGCTAGTATGCAGGAGGATAAGGAAGAGCTTATTGAACTGCTGCGTGACTTTATTGACAATAGAGATGGTTATCAAAAGCCTGCAACAGCTCAATATAAGCAAGCTTTAGATAATATTGCTAAAAATTATGAGGTTATTGCAGCTGATATCAGTCAGACTCCTAGCGATTTTTCCAGTATGTGGGAGGCTTTTGGCAGCATAAGAGCTCAGTCAGATTTTAAGGAAAGTTATGGCCGAGTCAAAGAATTGGCTGCTCTAATTGCCAAAAAGAGTCTGGATGCTTTAGCTTTACCTATCATTGAGCATTGGCAAGCTCTTTTGCAGGATTTGAACGTCTATGTAAAAGAAGAAAAGCTTGCTCAGGACTTGCTTTCCTTTGATGATTTGGAAACCATGGCTATTGAACTTCTGCAGCAAAATGCAGAGGTGCGTAAGCGTTATCATGAACGTTTTGCGCATATTATGGTGGACGAATTTCAGGATACCAACGACCGTCAGAGACAGTTGATTTATTTACTTTGTGGTAATGATGCTGAGAAATTGTCTGGTAAGAAGCTGTTTGTAGTTGGTGATCCTAAACAATCTATATATCGTTTCCGTGGTGCGGATGTAAGTGTTTTTAAAAGAGTACAGGAAGAAATTCTTCAGCATAAGGGCAAATGCTTGAGCATGGATAAGAACTTCCGCAGTCGAGAAAACATTCTTAAAGCTGTTAATGCTATTTTTGAGCCGTTAATGGGTATTAATACAGCTCAAGATGTGTATTTTTCTCCTTTAGAGGCAGATATACCTCGCATGGAGGATGGTCCTGCAGTTGAGTATTGTGTATATAGATATTCTAAAGAGGTCAAAGAACAGGCGTATATTCGTGAGGCTGAGCTAGTTGCAGCAAAAATTCTGCAGCTACAACAGGAGGGAAGAAACTTAGGCGATATTACTATCCTTATGCGTTCTATGACTCGTTCCTCAGAACTGTTGTCGGTCCTCAAAAAATATAAAATTCCTTTTGTGCTTCATTCTGGTAAGGGGTTTTATGAAGCACAGGAGGTATTGGATTTAATTAATCTATTGCGAGTTTTGACGAACAAGGCAAGAAGCTTAGAGCTTGCTGGAATTTTGCGTTCTCCTTATTTTGGTATTCATGATGAAAGCTTGACGAAGCTGTTTTTAGAGGCGGATGGGAAATGCCTCTGGGATGCGCTTATGGAAGCTGAGCTTGCGACTTATGCAGAGGAACAAAAAGAACTGCTTTTAAGAGCAAGGGTTGTTCTGCAGGAATTGCGCCAAAGCGCTTGTACTTGCGGTATTGTAGAATTATGGCAAGAATTGTGGCAAAAGCTTAGTATTCCTGCGGTGTTGAGTCTGCAGGAGCAGGGAGAAGCTAAGTTGGCTAATGTTAAGAAGCTGCAAAATCTGGCTTACAGTTTTGTACAGGAGCAGCAGGGAACATTGGCTGCCTGGGTGGACTATTTAAGCCAACTGCGAGATTTTGGCTCTAAGGAGACGGCTGCAACGGTAGATGCTGAGGCGGCAGTACAAATCATGACTTACCATAGTTCTAAAGGCTTGGAGTTTCCTGTGGTAATTTTGCCTTTCTTAGAAGAAAATGAGCAAGCTGATAAAGATAGCGTAGTATTTGTGGCACCAAATAAACTTCATCCTGAGTCACCTTGGGGCTTGGGGGTAAAGGTGCTTGTAGATTATGATCTGCAGGATACTCATGTTATGGAGGAATTGCGCAAGGAAAATCGTCGTTTAGCTTTTGAGGAACGCAAGCGTCTGCTTTATGTTGCTACAACTCGTGCTGAACAGCAGCTAGTGCTCTTTGCTAGTGGCGAGGAGGGAAAGGCTTATGCTGAGGCAGAGTGGGAGCAGAAAAACTGGTTTGTGCAATTAGAAAGTATTCTAGACGAGAATAGTCCAATTGTTCGGACGGATGTAGGTCAGCTGTGGCAGTATTTAGTACCTATGCAAAAGCAGAGTGAGCTATCTAAAGCTGAAGCAACAAACCTGCTGCAACCTTTGCCTACCTATAACGAACTGGCTACGAATTATTTTTCTCCTTCGGCTTTACAAACCTATGCCCATTGTCAGCGTTGTTATTTCTATAATTATGGGTTAGGCTTGCCTAAATATACAGAACTTACAGTGATTAATGGCAGTTCAGGCCTTAGTCCTACTGAACTTGGTCATATTGTGCATAAAAGTCTAGAACTTTATACCTGTAAGGAATACAATGAAGACGAGCTAAAGCGTTGCTTTAAGTTGGCTTTAGAGGAATACGTTGATGGTAAAACTCAAGGTACGAAGCCTGCCTGGGATATGCTGTATAGTTATTTGCATAGTGATATGAAACCTAATTTGCCGGAAGCGAAGAAGGAACTGGATTTCTCTTATTATGTAGATAATATTCAAATAGCTGGTTCCATAGACTGTTTAACTCCGAATGAGGATGGAAGCTGGAGCATTATAGACTATAAAACTGGCCGCTTTCCTAATCGTGAAGAGGGTAAAAATGCGGGTTATATGTACCAATTAGCACTTTATCGTCTTGCAGTAGAAACTCTTTACGGATATAAGATTAAAAAATCTGAGCTTCACTATCTGCAAGCCCTTGAGGCTGTTGGTTTGGAGGATGAGGCGGAGTATAAGCATTATTTGGCTGAAGCACTAAATTACTGTAAAGAAATTGCAGCTAAGGAAAGAGCGGAAAGTGCGTTTAAATGCAATGCTGGAGCACAATGCTCCTATTGTGAATATAGCTATGTTTGCTCTAAAATATAAATTGCAAATTTTGGCGAATTAGCTTATAATTACTATGTATGTACGTAATTAAAGATGGCGTGCTCAATGTTGGGCACGCCTTTTCTATAAAATAGAAGGTAGTTTAGGAGGCTTTTAGCTATGGAATGGATGGAAGTAAATGTAGCTGTAACCCACGAAGCCGTGGAAGCAGTTGCTGACGTTATGACTAGCTTAGGAACTCAAGGGGTATCTATCGAGGACCCACAACTGATAAATGATTTACGTAATTCTGGAACCTGGGAATTATGTGATATTCCTGAACAGGAAAATGTAGAAATCGTGACTATTAGTGCTTATTATGTTAATGATGAGCGCATTAATGCAAAATTGGAAGCTTTAGAAAAAGAGTTGGAGGCTATTGAAAAGCGTATCGGTAAATGTCGCTTTGGCAACACTCGCTTCCGCAAAATGGCTGAAACTGATTGGGCTAACGAATGGAAACAATATTTCCATGTAACTCATGTAGGCAAGAGCCTAGTTATTAAACCTAGCTGGGAAACCTACGAAGCTCAACCTGGCGAACATGTAATTAAGATTGATCCTGGCATGGCTTTTGGTACTGGCACTCATCATACCACCAATATGTGCATGGCGCGTCTGGAAGAGGTTATGCCTAAAAATGCTACTGTTTTTGATGTTGGCACTGGTAGTGGTATTTTAGCAATTGCTGCAGCATTGTTAGGTGCTAAAGAGGTTAAGGCAGTAGACATTGATGCTATGGCTTGTCGTGTTGCTGCGGAGAATATTGCAGACAATGATTTGAGCGATAAGATTGAAGTACGCGAGGGCGATTTGCTCCACGGTACTGAAGGCCAGGCAGATATGATCATTGCTAACATTATTGCCGATATTATTATTATGTTTGTTGAGGATGTGCCTAAACGCCTTAAAGAGGGCGGTATTTTCCTCACCAGTGGTATTATTACTGAACGTGCTGAAGATGTAAGAAAAGCAGCTGAAGCAGCAGGATTACGCTATCTTCATACTACTGAAAGAGGCGGCTGGGTTGTTATGGAGTTCACTAAATAATGCATAGATTTTTTATAGAAGAACCTTATAGTGATACTATGCGGGTTGTTGGTGGCGATGCTAAGCATATTAGCAAGGTGCTGCGCATGCAGCCAGGTGATGAACTACAGGTTGTTAGTGATGATGGCATTACTGCTTTAGCAAAGGTTGTTGCTATTGATGCTGATAGTGTTACGGTAGAATGTATTGAGAAAATCGCTGAATTGCATGAACCTAGAGTTAAAATAGTTTTAGCTCAAGGCTTGGCCAAGGGCGAAAAGATGGATTTTATTGTGCAAAAAGCAGTAGAACTGGGTGCAACTAGCATTGTTCCTGTGGCTATGGAGCATAGTGTTGTGCGCCTAGATGGTGCAAAAGCTGCTAAAAAGGTTGAACGTTGGCAGAAGATAGCTGAAGCTGCAGCTAAACAAAGTAAACGTGATATTATTCCTGAGGTGCAAAATTTGCAAAGCATGAAGGAATTATTGGCAACCAATGGCTGTACAACCAAGATTATTGCTTATGAATGTGAAGATCGTATGAGCCTCAAGGAAGCTTTGCAGGCTGCAGAGCAGAATTTACCTGGAGGCATTTGCGATTTACTTTTAATCATTGGTCCTGAGGGAGGCATTAGTCCTCAGGAGTTGGAACTGGCGCGCCAAGCTGGAGCTGTTCCAGTAAGTCTAGGCAAGCGCATTTTACGTGCAGAAACTGCTGGATTAGTAGCTATGTCGGCTATATTTTATGAAACGGGCGATTTAGGATGAAAACAATTGCATTTTATACATTAGGCTGCAAAGTTAATCAGGCTGATACTGCTAGTATGGAGGGAATCTTCCGTGCTGCAGGCTATAACGTGGTTAGCTTTAATGAGCAGGCTGATGTTTATCTAATAAATACCTGCGTTGTTACTAACGAAGGTCAAAGAAAGTCTCGCCAAATTATCAATAGGGCTGTAAGAAAAAATCCTTTAAGTCTAGTGGTAGTAACTGGCTGCTATCCTCAAACTGCTCGTGAAGAGGTTAAGGCTATTGAGGGCGTAGATGTTATTATTGGCAACCAAGAGCGTGGTCGTATTGTTGAACTGGTAGAGCAGGCTTTAGCTACAAAAGTTGATAAGGTACTGGACAATGTTCAACCTATGACTGTTGATACCAAGTTTGAAGAATTAGGCGTTGGCACAGAAACTGATAAAACCAGGGCTTTTCTTAAGATACAAGAAGGCTGCAATCAATATTGTACTTATTGCATCATCCCTTATGCAAGAGGACCTTTACGTTCTCGCAGCTTAGCTAGCATTAAGGAAGAGGTTGCAAAGCTTGTTGCAGCAGGCTTCAAGGAGGTCGTTCTTATCGGTATCCATTTGGGCTGCTATGGCAAAGAATTGGCTAAAGAAGGTCAAAAATTGACTCTTTATGATGCAGTTAAGGCGGCTTTATCGGTAGAAGGCATTAAGCGTCTGCGCTTAGGCAGCTTGGAATCTGTTGAGGTTGAGCCAAGACTTTTACAGCTTATGCAAGAGGATAATCGTTTGCAAAGACATTTGCATTTGCCGTTGCAAAGTGGTTGCGATAAGATTTTACAGTCCATGCATAGACCTTATGATACAGAAAAATTCCGTAAGCTTTTAGCAGATATTAGAAGTACTTTGCCCGATGTAGCTATAACCACGGATGTTATTGTGGGCTTCCCCGGAGAAACTGAAGAGGATTTCCAAACAACCATGGCGTTTGCTAGGGAATGTGGCTTTGCTAAAATGCATATTTTCCCATATTCCATGCGTAAAGGGACACCTGCAGCACAAATGGTGCAGATTCCTAATAGCGTTAAGGAAGAACGTGCTAAACGTTTAGGCGAAGTTGATAAGGAACTTATGCTTAAGGCTATGGAGGCTATGGTTAACACTGAAGCTGAGGTCTTGTTTGAACAACCTGTGGATAGCGAGCATATGGAGGGTTTATGTGGTCCCTATATGAGAGTTGTTGTTCCTGGCAAAGCAGACCTAGCAGGTGAAATTCACAAAGTAAAGCTAACTGGTATGGTAGAGGACTGGCTAGTAGGAGAGCTTCTATAAATAGCATATAATATTCTGTTAAAGGGCAGGATTTTATAGTTGGATAGAGAATTATTCATGTAAAGTGAAAGGCGGTGAAATAAATGGCTGAAGATTGTATTTTCTGTAAGATTGCTAATGGCGAAATCCCTTCCAATAAGGTATATGAAGATGATAAGATGGTTGCATTCAAGGATTTAGCTCCTGCTGCTCCTGTGCATGTATTATTAGTTCCTAAAGCTCATGCTAAGGATATTACTGAAGCTTCTCCTGAGATAGTTGCTCATATGATGGGCAAGGTTAAGGAGATTGCTGCTTCCTTAGGTGTTGCTGAGAACGGCTTCCGTCTGGTTATCAATACCGGTGATGATGGCGGTCAAACTGTTAAGCATTTACATATTCATCTGCTCGGCGGTAAGGCTTTAGGCTGGCCTCCGTGCTGATTGTTCTAGTTTAAAATTAAGGGAAATCTGTTTAAGCATAAAACTGAGAAAAATGGAAACTTTGTTACGATTTATTAACAAAAATAATGAGTTTTGCTTGACAAAGGGTTGCCGTTTTGGTAAAATATCTCAGTAAGTGTTTTTGTGTCTTTCGATATAAAAACTTAAAGATGCACTTCCCTAAGTGTATGGAGGGAGGGAGAACAGATGGCAGAAATTAAAGTTGGCAAGAACGAAACTTTGGA
>JAKSOK010000033.1 GCA_024405615.1 Phascolarctobacterium sp. | reverse complement strand
GGAGGGAGGGAGAACAGATGGCAGAAATTAAAGTTGGCAAGAACGAAACTTTGGAGAGCGCACTGCGCAGATTTAAAAGAGCAACCCAAAAAGCAGGTATTCTTTCTGAGGTAAGAAAACGCGAGCACTATGAAAAACCTAGCGTTGCACGTAAGAAGAAATCTGAAGCAGCTAGAAAACGTAAGACCAGATAATTGGAGGCGGGCTCAATGTCTTTAAAAGACCAATTGATGGCTGATATGAAGCAAGCTATGAAGGATAGAGAAGCAGGTAAAATGCGTCTCACTGTTATCCGCATGGTTCGCGCTAGCATTAAAAATTTCGAAATCAATAACAAAGTAGAGCTGGATGATGACGGCGTACTGCAAGTATTGATGAAAGAAGTAAAAATGCGCCAAGACTCCTTGGAGGAATTCAAGAAGGCTAATCGCGCAGAATTGGTTGCCCAAGCAGAGGAAGAAATCGCTATTTTAAAAGCGTATCTTCCAGAAGCGCTTAGTGACGAAGAACTGAAAGAGATCGTTGCTGCTACTATTGCTGAAGTTGGTGCTGCTGGTCCCAAAGATATGGGTAAGGTAATGCCGAAGGTAATGGCAAAGACCAAAGGTCGTGCTGATGGCAAACGAATCAACGCTATTGTTCGAGAACTACTCAAGTAAAAACCAAACTAATACCCGTGATGGAGAAATCCGTCACGGGTATTTTGTTTCTTTATATGATGGTAGGACATAGTTTTTAGACTATGTCTTTTTGTATAATTTGTATATTTATACAGTGAAAGTGTTTCCATTAGAATTCATTTGTGATATAATAATTAGAATAATGGATAACTATGTGCTTTTCCCATAGCAGGAGGTGCTAGCATTGGTGGATGAAGCTAAAGAATTAATAGATGCTGATATAGAAAATACCATGGATGATGATATAGGCGACATTCATGTGGCTGATGAGGTAATTTGTATTGTAGCAAGCTTAGCAGCTCAAGAGGTGCCTGGTGTCTACAGTATGAGTGGTGGTATTACTGATGAATTGAATAGCTTTTTAGGTAAAGAGGAGAGCGCTTCTAAAGGCGTTCGTCTGCGTTATGAAGGCAAACAGGTTCATGTGATTGTTTATCTAAACCTTGAGTATGGCTATTGCTTTCCTGAAGTAGCTTTGGCGGTTCAAGAGAAGGTAAAAAAGGCTGTTGAGGAAATGACGGATTATGAGGTTCAGTTCGTAGATGTTCACGTTGAAGGTGTTATGAAGCCGAGCATTCCTGATAAACTGGAAACTCAAGGCAGTGCAGATGCCATGGCTGATATTATGCAAGCTCAAGCTAAGAGAGCAGAAGCAACCGAAGAAAATTCCTACGAAATGCAACTGATGAATCATGCAGATGATATAGAGGCTGTAGAAAGAGCTAAGGCTTTAAGTTCTGTACAAAGGTCGTTGCCTCTTTATACTGAGTATTATGATGATGACGATGACGACGATGAAGTAGTTGGTCGTGAACGTAAATATTTCCAGATTGGTGAAGAAGATTCTTCTGTAAGTGCAGAGGAACGTCATCGTAAATTCTGGGAGGAGGATTAAGTCATGGGAATAGCTGATAGAATTATTTTAACGCTTTATACATTGTTGATGGCTGTGGTGTCCGTAGCTGTTTTATTGTGTAGCTTAGGTGTTTTTCCGCATAACTCTTTAATGAGCTTCTTTAATGAAATTCCTGGTAACTGGGTATTTGCGGTATCCAGTGTCATTACTTTGCTGGTAAGCTTACGTTTGCTAGTAACAGGCTTAGGGGTAACTGATGATACTTCTTTACTGTTGAATGAAAATGACAATGGTAAGATATTAGTAGGCAAAGGTGCTATTGAAAATTATATTTCTACTTTGTCTCAGGAAATATATGGCATTTATAATGTTAAGGCTCTGGCGAAGCTAGATAAGAAATTTATTTCTGTTCGTATTAGTGCTTCTATAGAACCTGGCATCAATATTCCAGAAACAACTGCCGAAGTCAAGGCTAATGTTCGGGAGAGCATTAAAAAAGTTACTGGTATTGAGGTTAAAGAGATTGAAGTCTTCTTTAAACAAATCAAGTCTAGAGAACAATAGGAGGGTACGTCATGCTAAGTGAAATTTTAAATGACATTTGGTACAACTATCGCGGACGCCTCTTCTGTACTTTATTTGGTTTGTTCATAGGCGTCATGGTTCTGTGGTTAGGATTTTTTGCAGCCATGTTCCTTTTTGCATGTATTGCTTTAGGTTTCTTTATTGGCCATAAATTGGACAAGAAGGAAGATCTAATGGAGTGGCTTGATAGATTACTGCCCCAAGGCTATCATAGATAATTAGTGAGTTTTAGGAGGAAAAGATGATTAGAAGAATTGCAAGAGAGATGGCTTTACAAAGCCTGTTCCAAATAGATGTGTTTGCTAGTGTACGTCAAAGTCTTTCTTTAGAAAGCGTTGGTGAAATTGATTATTCTGATTTTTCCGTTGAAGCAGCTCTTGCTGCAGTTTTCCAAGAGCATGAAGAGGAAGGCGAAAAGGCGTTAAAGGCTCAAGATTATGCTGAAAGTCTGGTTAGAGGCGTTGTGGAACACAAAGAAGCAATTGATGCTAAAATTTCTGAATACGCTGTAGACTGGTCTGTAGAACGTATGTCTGCTGCTGATCGTAACATTTTGCGCATTGCAGTTTATGAATTGTTGTTTGCAAAGAAACCTCAAGAGCCTGGTGTTGCTATCAACGAGGCAGTGGAGATTTCCAAGGCCTATGGCACCGATGATTCTCCGCGTTTTGTTAATGGTATTTTAGGTAAGTTGGTAAAATAATGAAAGCCTATTTGGGAATTGACACAAGCTGTTACACGACTTCTTGTGCACTTATGTCTGAAGAAGGAGAACTTCTGGCAGAAGCAAGAAAAATTCTTGAGGTTAAGCCTGGTAGACGTGGCTTACAGCAGTCAGAAATGGTGTTTCAGCATACTCGTAATCTGCCAAATCTTATGGAAGAGGTTTTAGCGACAGAAGGTTATGAACTGGCAGGAATAGCTGTTTCTGGCTATCCTCGTGCTTTAGAAGGCTCCTATATGCCTGCCTTTTTAGCTGGTACTGGTGTTGCTCGTTGCTTAGCGGCTGCAAAACAGGTTCCTTTGGCTATTTTAAGCCATCAGGAAAACCATTTGGAGGCTGGAATCTGGTCTGCAGGTGGTCCTACGGCAGAGCGCTTTTTAGCACTTCATGCTTCAGGTGGAACTACGGATTTGTTGCTTGTAGAACGTCAAGGAATTAAGTATAAAATAGAGCAGGTTGGCGGTAGCATTGATTTACATGCAGGTCAATTCATAGATCGTATTGGTGTAGCTTTAGGATTGCAGTTTCCTACAGGTCCTGCTTTAGAAAAGCTTGCAGCAACTGCTAGCGATTTTGAGGAACTGCCTATCAGTGTGCGTAAGCTAGATGTTAGTCTTTCCGGTCCGGCGACAGCAGCCCAACGTAAATTAGAGGCTGGTGTTGATGGCGCACGTTTAGCCTTAGGCGTAGAGTACTGTTTAGCAGAAACCTTTGCTCGTCTTTTTAGAAAGGCAGCAGAGCAATATAAAATAAAAGATGTTTTGTTAGTTGGTGGTGTTGGCTGTAATACTTATATTCGTCAACACTTAGAAAACCGTCTTGGTCAGAAGCATATTAAGCTTTGGGTGCCAGAGGGTAAATTTAGTTGTGATAATGCTAGCGGTTGTGCTAGCTATGCACGAAATGTAACCAATGGATAAAATTTATTCCGTATCTGATATTAACAAATACGTAAAAAGTGTTATAGAGGGCGTAAGCGAACTAAAAAATGTTCAGGTTGCCGGTGAGCTGAGTAACTTTAAGCGTTATCCTTCCGGACATTGTTACTTCAACCTTAAGGACGCTAGTGGTGTATTAAAAGGCGTCATGTGGCGTTACAGAGCGCAATATATGCGCTATGAGCCTAAAAATGGCGATAAGGTTGTTGCTACAGGTCGTATTAGAGTCTATGAGCGCGATGGTGTCTATCAGCTGGAAGCGGATATTCTTCAACCACAGGGCAGAGGCGACCTTATGGTGGAATATGAGCGTTTAAAGCAAAGACTTGGTGCCGAGGGCTTGTTTGATGAAGCTAAGAAAAAGCCTTTGCCGTCTAACCCCAGAGTAGTTGGTATTGTAACTTCTCCTGCAGGTGCAGCAGTAAGGGATATCATTACTGTTGCTCGTAGACGTAATCCTGGTATTAAGCTATATCTATATCCTGTCAAGGTACAGGGTGATGGTTCTAGTGCAGAAATAGCTGAAGCTATTCGCTTTTTTAATCGTACGGGTTTAGCAGAGGTTTTAATCGTAGGTCGTGGCGGTGGTTCTATAGAAGACTTATGGGCCTTTAATGAAGAAGTAACTGTTAGAGCAGTGGCTTCATCTAAGATTCCTATTATTAGTGCTGTAGGCCATGAAACAGATTTTACCTTAAGTGATTTTGCTGCGGATAAAAGAGCTGCTACGCCTTCACAGGCTGCAGAAATTGCTGTAGCAGATATAGATAAATATTTACAAAAGGTTGCTCAGCTGGAAAATAGGCTGCAAAGCTTATTACTGAAGCAGGTAGAGCAATATGATTATAGATTGGAGCGCTGCACTCGTTCCTGGGCTTTAGAAGAGCCTCAGCGTTTGTATGCGGATAAAGAGGTGCGCTTGCAACGAGCACTTAATTCCTGGACTTTAAAAGAGCCGAAACGTTTATATGAGGCGAAAGAGGAACTCTTAAAGAGATTACTAAGCGCTAAGGTTTTACGGGTTCCTGAAAGTCTTTTCGTTGGACAGGAGCAAAGAGTTGATTCTGCTTTGCAAAGCATGCAAGAAGAGATTAATAAAAAGCTCTTAGACAAGGAGCATAGCTTTGAATTGCTAGCAGCGCGTTTAAATGGTGTTAATCCCTTAGCAATCCTTTCAAGAGGTTATAGTGTTTCTCAAGTCAACAATAAGGTTTTGACTAGTGTGGAGCAGGTAGCCTGGGGAGAAGAAATTGTAACTGAGCTTGCTGATGGCAAGGTGTATTCTGTTGTACAGGAAGTGGAGAGAGTACAAAATGGCAGCTAAGAAAATTGCAAAAAACATCAAGTTTGAAGAGGCCCTTACTGAGCTAGAGGAACAGGTGAGACTGTTAGAAAGTGGCGATTTGCCCTTGGAAGAAGCTCTTGAGGTTTATAAATATGGCATTGAATTAAGCAAACTGTGTGTAGGTAAGCTGAATACTGTTAAACAAGAGGTTGAAAAGCTTGTTGTAGAGAACGAAGAAGAATATACTACTGAACCTTTCAAGGATCTGGAGGCTTAAATGGATTTTAAAACTTATTATGATAACCAACGTAAGCTGGTAGAGCAATTTTTAAAGCAAAGAATTGCTAAGAAAGGTATTTCCCGTGTTGATGAAGCTATGGAATACAGTCTTATGGCGGGTGGCAAACGTTTGCGTCCTATTCTTTTGATGGCAACTGCAGAAACATTGGGTAAAAAAGGTTATAACTTTTTACCTGTTGCCTGTGGCTTGGAAATGATTCATACCTATTCGTTGATTCATGATGATTTACCTTGCATGGATAATGATGATTATCGTCGCGGTAGATTAACCAATCATAAGGTTTATGGAGAGGCTATGGCTTTATTGGCTGGCGATGCTCTACTAACTTTGGCTTTTGAGGTAATGCTGGAGCAACGCAATGTTAAGCCGGAAGCGCTAATTGAAACTGTTAGAGAAATGGCAATGTGCGCTGGTAACTTTGGCATGGTAGGCGGTCAGGTATTGGACTTGGAGGCTGAAAACAAGCAAATTACTGCTGAAGAATTGCGTAAGCTGCATGCTGGTAAAACCGGTGCTCTGTTTATTGCAGCTATTCGTGGTGGTGCTCATTTAGCAGGTGCTAGCGATCAAGAGCTACGTTGCTTAACTAAATTTGCTGATCTTTTAGGCTTAGCTTTCCAAATTACTGACGATATCTTGGACGTAACCAGCACTACTGAAGAATTAGGTAAACCTGTTGGTAGTGATGAGAAAAATCATAAATCTACTTATGTTAGTCTGTATGGCTTAGAAGCAGCAAAGGCTTTGGCAGAAAAGACCTGCGAGGAAGCTATGCAATGTCTGGAACCCTTTGGTGATAATGCCTGGGCTCTTAGAGAAATTACTAAGCTGATGTGCAAGCGTAGAAGTTAATTCCTAGCGATATAAAAGTAACTTTAAAAGTTACTGAAAGGTTGTTTCTTTCATGAATGAAGATAAAATTCTAGAGACTATAAATTCACCAGAAGATGTAAAAAAACTGAATGTGGCGCAACTAGAACAGTTAGCAGAAGAAATTCGTCAACTGTTAATTCAGGTCACTTCAACCAATGGTGGACATTTAGCCCCTAACTTAGGTGTTGTAGAGCTCACCCTAGCTTTACATAAAGTGTTTACAACGCCTAAGGATAAAATAATATTTGACGTAGGCCATCAGTCCTATATTCATAAAATTATCACTGGACGTCGCGAGCAGTTTGCTACCATTCGTAAATATGGCGGCCTTTCTGGTTTCCCAAAACGTAGTGAAAGTGAGCATGATGCCTTTGGTACTGGTCATTCTAGTACTTCAATTTCTGCAGCATTAGGTATGGCTGTTGCAAGAGATTTGCAAGGCGAAGACTATAGTGTTGTTGCGGTTATAGGCGATGGCTCCATGACTGGTGGCATGGCTTTTGAAGCTTTGAATAACGCTGGCGATCTGCGTAAAAACATGATTGTTATCCTTAACGATAACGAAATGTCCATTTCTAAAAACGTAGGTGCTATGAGTGAATACTTGTATCAATTGCGTACAGGCGAAACCTATAACCGCCTGAAGAAAGACGTAGAAGGCTGGTTGAAAAAGCTGGAGCTGGGATATGACGTTTTGAAAGCGATTCACAAGCTTAAGGGTAGTGTTAAATATTTGACCCTGCCCATATCTATTTTTGAGGATTTAGGTTTTACTTATTTAGGTCCTGTGGATGGACATGATGTTAATGCTTTAATCGAAGTTTTGCAGGGAGCAAAACGTTTGGAAGGTCCTGTATTGGTTCATGTGCTTACTAAAAAGGGTAAAGGCTATCAACCTGCGGAGGATCAGCCTAATAAGTTCCATGGTACAGGTCCCTTTGACATTGCTACCGGCAAAAAGATTAGTAATCCTAATGCTCCCAAAACATATACCGAAGTTTTTGGTAAAACCTTAGTAGAGTTGGCGAACACTGATAAGAAAATTATCGGTATTACAGCAGCTATGCCAGAAGGGACGGGTATGAGCTTCTTTGCTGATGCTCATAAAGAGCGCTTCGTAGATGTTGGTATCGCTGAACAGCATGCGGTTACGGCAGCAGCAGGTATGGCAGCGGTTGGTATGAAGCCTGTGGTAGCAGTTTATTCTACATTTATGCAACGTGCTTATGACTCTGTTGTGCATGATATCTGTATGCAAAAGCTACATGTAACCATGTGCTTAGATAGAGCTGGTTTAGTTGGTGATGACGGTTATACCCATCATGGGGTTTTTGATTATGCTTATTTGCGTAACTTGCCCAATATGGTAGTCATGGCCCCCAAGGATGAACAAGAGCTGAGAGTTATGCTCAAAACAGCTTTGGACTTTGATGGTCCTGTTTCTCTGCGTTATCCTCGTGGTAGCGGCGTGGGAGTTGACACTACTTTGCCAGTAGATGCTATAGAGAAACTTGCGATTGGTAAGGCTGAAGTGCTACGTGAAGGTAAAGATGTTAGTCTGTGGGCAATTGGTTCCATGGTGGAAAATGCTCTGGAGACTGCTGAGAAGCTAGCAGAAGAGGGCATTAGTGCAGGCGTAGTAAATATGCGCTTTGCTAAGCCTTTGGATAAAGAACTCTTGCTTAAGCAGGCTCAGGAATATGGAAAAATAGTTACCCTCGAAGAAGGCATGCTTGCAGGTGGTGTTGGCAGTGCTGTGCTAGAACTTTTAAATGAAGCAAAGCTGCTTGACACTTGTAAAGTTCTCAATGTAGGTATTCCGGATGAGTTTGTTGTACATGGTACGAAGCAACAACTCTTTAAGGACTTACATTTTGATACACCTTCATTGGTTGAACAAATAAAAGGATTTGTAAATAATGGCAAGTAATAAAGAGCGTTTAGACGCATTACTAGTTAATCGAGGCTTGTTCGAAAGTCGTGCTAAAGCGCAGGCTGCAGTAATGGCAGGACAGGTTTTGGTTAATGAACAAAAAATAGATAAGCCTGGTACTCAGGTTAAACCTGAAGTTACCATTCGTCTTCTTGGTGATAAGCTGCGTTATGTAAGTCGTGGTGGTTTGAAGCTGGAGAAGGCACTACAAATATTTCCCATCAGCGTAGAGGGAAAGGTTGTGGCCGACATTGGTGCTTCTACCGGTGGCTTTACAGATTGCGCTTTACAAAATGGTGCTGCAAAGGTTTACGCTATTGATGTTGGTTATGGTCAGTTGGCTTGGAAGCTACGTAGCGATGAGCGCGTCATCAATATGGAGCGTACCAATGTGCGTTACCTGGAGGCTAAGGATTTGCCTGAGCAGGTAGATGCGGCAACCATTGATGTAGCTTTTATTTCTTTGGATAAGATTTTACCAGCTGTACATAAAATCCTGAAACCTGAAGGCTTTGTTGTGGCGTTGATTAAACCGCAATTTGAAGCAGGTAAGGAAAATGTAGGTAAAAAAGGTGTCGTTAGAGACGCTCAAGTACATCAAAACGTAATCAACAATGTTATTGCTTTTGCTAAGGCGGAAGGTTTTGGCATTGCAGGTCTAGATTTTTCACCTATTAAAGGACCTGAAGGCAATATAGAATATCTTTTGCATTTAACATTAGGGGATGACGATGCCATCAACGAAGCTTATGTGGCTGAACTTGTTGGCAAGAGTCATGGTGATTTAGATTAATTTAGAAAAGAAAGGAAAGTAAATGAGTAAGATTGTTCGCTTAGGTATTTTCCCAAATTTAGATAAAGAAAAAGTGCATATTGCACTACCGGAAATTTTGTCCATGTGTAAGGATTGGGGGTTAAATCCCTTGCTGCCCATGGATATAGCTAAGGAATATGGCTGTGATGGCTATGATGTTAATCAACCGGCTACGCTACTTTCCATGGATGGAGCGGTATCTCTTGGTGGCGATGGCACATTGTTGCAAATGGCTCGCCAGCTGTTACCTTATAACACACCAATTTTTGGCGTTAATTTTGGTCATTTAGGCTTTTTAGCAGAAATAGATTTACGTGGTATTAGCAAGGCTATAGCTCGTTTGGCACAAGGAAACTATAACTTAGAGCATCGTACCTTACTGCAGGCTGTGGTACAAAATGAAAATACAGGTACTACAAAGGCGGTTGCTCATGCTCTTAATGAGTTTGTTTTAGCCAAAGGCATTTTCAGTAAAATGGCTAATATTAGGATGTTCATTAGCGGTAAACCCTCCGGCAGCTATAAGGCAGATGGGTTGATTGTTGCAACCGCAACTGGTTCTACAGCTTATAATCTTTCTGCAGGTGGACCGTTAGTAATGCCAGAATTGGATCTTAAGATTGTTACTCCGGTTTGTGCTCATTCTTTGCAAGCTAGAGCTTTAGTACTGCCTATGGATGAGGCTATTGATTTAAGAGCAGTTCCTGGTAGTGAAGAACTGGTTTTGGCTAGTGATGGTGAAAACATTGTTTCCGTTGTTGAAGGTGATGTAGTTCATATTGAACGTAGTCCCTATCAGGTTAAGCTTATTAGATTGACCTCTAGAGATTACTATCAAACCTGGCAACAGAAACTGATGAGATCTTATTGATAAAGTAGATTCAAAATTTTAGGTGTTTTTTGGAGTAGAATATGAAGCTTGAAAGACATGCAAAAATTAGAGAAATTATAGAAACAGGAAATATTGAAACTCAGGAAGATCTGGCCAACGCTTTGAGAACTGAAAAAATTGAGGTAACTCAAGCTACAGTTTCTCGTGATATTAAAGAAATGATGTTGGTAAAAATTCCTACCAGCAATGGCCGTTATCGTTATGCTATGCCTAGTACTCCTAGCAGTAATGTGCCTCCAGAACGCATTACTAGAGTGTTTAGAGAGTCTGTTACTGATATTTTAGCATCTCTGTGCATGGTGGTGCTGCGTACTCATCCGGGCACAGCTGCGTCTGTTGCTTATGCTGTAGATTTTATGCATTGGCCCGAGGTTTTAGGATCCATTGCAGGGGATGACACAGTATTTATTGCAGCTGCTGACAAAGAAGCTGTTAATGCTTTGATTAAGCATATAGAAGCATATTTATAAGCTTTGGTTGGCAACTTGGATAAGTTGGTTTTGATAATGAGGTGACAGAGTGTTACAGTCATTACATGTGCATAATTTTGCTTTATTAGAAGATGCAAGGGTGGAATTTGTTCCTGGCTTTAATGTCTTTACAGGTGAAACTGGTGCAGGTAAGTCCATCCTCATAGATGCTTTTAGCCTTGTTTTAGGTGGTCGTGGTTCAGCAGAATTTGTACGTCATGGTACGGAAGGACTGTGGGTACAGGCTGTTTTTGAACTTAATGATTTGCCTGAAGTAAATGCTTTTTTAGAAGCTCAGGGTATAGAGTGCGAGGAAGAGCTTTTTCTTAAGCGTCAGATAAATGCTGCTGGCAAGGGGAGAGCTTTTGTTAATGGACAGCAGGTACCTTTAAGCGTTTTAAAAGAACTGGGTTCACTATTAGTTGATATTCACGGTCAGCATGAGAACCAGGCTTTATTAAAGGCTGAAGCACCAAGAAAGTTGGTTGATCTTTACGGCGGAATAGCTACGCAAAAAGCTTTAGCCGACTATCAAGAGCTTTACAAAGAATATGTTGCTTTAGGGAAAAAGCTAAATGAGCTGAAGCAAAGTAATGAACAGCAGGATTTACTGTTGGATAGATATGCTTGGGAAATTCAGGAAATTCAGAATGCAAAGCTTGTAGTGGGTGAAGAGGATAGTCTGGAAGCTGAGGCTAGAGTATTACAGCATAGTGAAAAGATTATTAGCTGTGCATCTGGTGCTCACGGTCTATTAGATGCAGATAAGGGTGTGCTCAGTCTTTTGGCTCGCGCAAAAGATACATTGCAGGGAGCCTTACGTTATGATGAACGCCTGCAAAGCGTTTATGATAATTTGGATAGCAGCTGGATTACTTTGGAGGATTGCCGCCAAGAGCTTAGTGATTATTTAGCTAATAGCGATTTTAATGGCCAACGTGCTGTAGAGGTACAGGATCGTTTAGATATAATATATAGATTACAGAAAAAATATGGCGGCAGTACCGAGGCTGTTTTGACTTATCTTGCTGCTACGTTAGAGAAATATAAAGCCTTACAGAACATTGCTGAAGCTATTGCTAAAGCTGAAGCTGCTCTAGATAAAGCACGCAAACAATTAATGGCTGCAGGTATTAAGCTTTCCGAAGCTAGAGCTGTGGCTGCCGAAGCGTTGGGACAGGCCATTACTAAGCATATTCAGGACTTAGCAATGCCTAATGGTAGCTTTGTTATTCAAAAAGAAAAGGCTATGAAATTTACACCCCATGGCATCGATGAATTACAATTCATGTTTAGCGCAAATATGGGTGAACCTTTGGCTTTGTTAGAGAAGGTGGCTAGTGGTGGTGAGCTTAGCCGTATTGCTTTAGCCTTGAAAACTGTGCTTATGCATGCTGAAAGCGTTCCAACCATGGTTTTTGATGAAATTGATACAGGTGTAGGTGGTTTGACTGCTCAAAAGATGGCTGAAAAAATAGCTATCATATCTAAATTGGGGCAGGTTTTATGCATTACTCATTTACCGCAAATTGCTGCCTATGCAGATAGACATATTTACATTGAAAAGCAAAGCTTAGATGGTCGTACTAAGACAGAGCTACAGGTGTTGAGTGAAGAGGCTAGAATTAATGAGCTTGTAAGAATGGGTGGCGGCGATATCAATAGTGAAGCTGCCAGAGCTAATGCCACTGAGCTTTTAAGGAGAAGAAAATGAAATTGAAGTTTTTTCATGAAAAAGAACTAGATGAAGCATACATTGAAGGCAGCAAGGTTTTTGATGGCAATCTTCTAAAGGTGCAAAAGGATACAGTTAAGCTTCCTAATGGCAATACTTCTACTCGTGAATATATTCGTCATAGTGGGGCAGTAGCTATTGTCCCTGTACTGGAGGATGGAAGCATTGTTCTTGTTAAGCAGTGTCGCTATCCTATGGGAACTGTAATGTGGGAAATTCCTGCTGGTAAGCTGGACCATGGGCCACAAGAGGATCCTGATGAATGTGCTAAGCGTGAGCTTAGTGAGGAAACTGGCTATAGCGCTGAGTATTGGCAGCCCTTGGTAACTATTGCTACAACTCCTGGCTTTAGCGATGAGATTATTCATCTGTATAAGGCTTGGGGATTGAAGAAGGGAGATCAACATCCGGACGAAGACGAGTTTGTAACAGCTAAAGCTTTTACTCCTGCTGAAATCAAGCAAATGATTCTTACGGGTGAATTATATGATGCTAAAACCCTTTGCGCTCTTTATGCTTGCGAATTAGTCAAATAAGAATAAGTTAAATAAGAATA
>JAKSOK010000032.1 GCA_024405615.1 Phascolarctobacterium sp. | reverse complement strand
GACGAAGGTAAAGGTAAAATCGTTGATTATTTGACACAAAAAGCTAATGCAGTAGTCCGTTATTCTGGCGGTTCTAATGCAGGTCATACTGTTGTAGTTAATGATATTGCGTATAAGCTGCGTTTGCTTCCTTCCGGTGTTTTGTTTGATGACAAAATTAACGTTTTAGGTAATGGTGTAGTAATTAATCCTGGCGTTTTCTTAAAAGAAATTCAAGGTATGAAGGAAAAAGGTATTCCTTGCAACAACATGGTTATTTCTGACCGTGCTCATGTAGTTCTGCCTTATCATCAACGTCTGGATGAATTACAAGAAGCAGCTTTGGGTGACAACAAGATTGGTACTACTAAAAATGGTATTGGACCTTGCTATCAAGATAAGGTCGCTCGTATTGGCATTCGCGTATGCGATCTGATGGAAGCTGAAACCTTTGCTGCTAAACTTAAGGTTAATCTTGAAGCAAAAAATGCTATTATCACCAAAATTTATGGCGGTGAACCTTTTGATTACGAAACTGTATTACAAGAGTACTTGGCTTATGCAGAAGAATTACGTCCTTACGTAACTGACACTGGTGTTGTTTTAGACGAAATTTTCTCTGCTGGCAAAAATGTATTGTTTGAAGGCGCACAAGCTACTTTCTTAGATGTAGATCATGGTACCTATCCTTATGTTACTTCCTCTAATCCTACCGCAGGTAATGCTTGCACTGGTTCTGGCATTGGTCCTCGTTATATCGATCATGTTGTAGGCGTAGTGAAGGCTTATACTACTCGTGTTGGTGAAGGTCCTTTTGCTACCGAACTGTTAGATACTGATGGCCCTGGTAATCAAATCCGTGAAACTGGTCACGAATATGGTACTGTAACTGGTCGTCCCCGTCGTTGTGGCTGGTTGGATGCATTTATGCTAAAATATAGTGCACGTGTTAATAGCTTAGATTATTTGGCAATTACTCGTCTGGATATTCTGGATAAAATGCCGGTTATTAAAATGTGCGTAGGCTACGAGCTGAATGGTGAAATGATTAAAAACATTCCTGCAAGCTTAAACATCCTGTCCAAGGTTAATCCTATTTATGAAGAATTTGAAGGTTGGATGACTGATATTAGCGGTATCCGTGATTATGATAAGTTGCCTGCCAATGCTAAGAAATATCTGGAGCGTTTGAGCGAGGTTGCTGGTGTGCCTTTAGGTATCGTATCCGTTGGTCCTAATCGTGAACAAACCATTGTTTTAAAAGAATTATTATAAGATTTTCAGGACTGCTTTAGAGTAGTCCTGTTTTTCCTAAAAAAATATATATTTTTTAGAAAATTATACTTGACAAATCGCATTAAAATTTGTATAATATCAACGTTGTCTATTGAGGTAACAAATTGATTCACTAGCTCAGTCGGTAGAGCACCTGACTTTTAATCAGGGTGTCCGGGGTTCGAGTCCCCGGTGGATCACCAGAAAATTCAGCCCTACAGTCTGACTGTAGGGCTTTATATATTATTAGAGCCTATGGCGGATGCTATTATAATATGCTTGCGCCTATTAATAATATAATGTATAATGATAATATATTGCGGATGTAACTCAGTGGTAGAGTGTCAGCTTCCCAAGCTGTTCGCCGCGGGTTCGATCCCCGTCATCCGCTCCAGAATTTTATCCTCTAGGGTTATCCTAGAGGTTTTTTTATAGCTTTGGCTTGAACTAAAATAAAAAACATTGTAAAATCTTAGTAACGATAGAAGTTAATGTTTTGGAGGTGTTCTTATGAATTGTGCATTTTGCAAGCATCATAATTGCTATACTAAAGGACAAAACTGTTTAGGCGCAGAAGGAGAACAAGCTGCTTCTTTATATACTGAAGAAGAGGTCAAGCTAATGCAAGCCGCTGCAGCTACAGAAAGCCGTAATTATTTAAAGATGACTCGCTTAGAAGAAAGTTTGTTTTTTGCTCAACAAATGGGTGCCAAAAAGATTGGTATTGCTTTTTGCATTGGTTTGGCCAATGAAGCAAGTTTTTGTGCGCAATATTTTAAGAATGCAGGGCTGCAGGTTGAGTCTGCTTGCTGCAAAAACTGTGCTGTGGATAAAGACCAATTAAATTTAGAAAAGATCAAGCCCGGCAAATTTGAAGCAATGTGTAATCCTAAAATGCAAGCGGAATTGATGAATAAAGCAGAAACTGAATTTAATTTTATTGTAGGTTTGTGTGTTGGTCATGATATGATTTTTACTAAAAACTCTAATGCTCCTGTTTCTAGTCTTGTAACTAAGGACAGAGTTTTAGCTAATAATCCTGTTGGCGTTGTTTATTCTCGTTATTGGCGTCGCAAATTAGGCATTTTAGAAGAAGGTACAGTATAATTTACCTAGCTTGACAATTTTAATAAAATTAAGTATTATTAAGTTATAGCGTTTCTGACGTTGAAAATTTCTTTTGAGACGAAAGCTGCGTATGTGAACTAGTATATTTATAACTATTTTGCCGCATCTTTATTTTGGTGCGGCATTTTTATTTTGGAGACTTCTATGAGTGACTTCTTTCAACTTAATAGTAAAAAGTTAATAATTTTTGCTGTGCTCATAGGTGCTTGGATAATAGTTGCTAAGCTACAAATCTGGAGCAGCTACGTTCTACCAGCACCGGAGGCAGTGTGGAAGTCCGCCATGGAAATGCTGATTAGCGGCGAATTGTTAGAAGCTACGCTTGTCAGCTTTAAACGTATTTTCTTAGGCTTTGGGATAGCTTTTATTTTTGCTTTTGTTTTGGGCCTTATAGGCGCATTGTTTCCTAAATTACGTCCGTATTATACGGCATTTGTTGATTTTATCCGACATATACCGCCTTTAAGCTTAATTCCACTTTTAATTTTATGGGCTGGAATTGGTGAGAGTTCAAAAGTCATAGTTATTACTTTAGCTACCTTTGGGCCAATGCTTTTAAGCGTTGATGCAGGCCTAGGTGGTTGTGATAAAAAGTTATTAGAAGTTGGTAAAATTGTAGGATTTACTAAGCAAGAACTGTTTTGGAAAATAATGTTACCGTCGGCCTGGCCCAACATCTTTGTTGGTATGCGTGTTGGCCTTGGGTATAGTTTAAGAGCAATTATTGGCGCTGAGATGGTAGCAGCATCAAGTGGCTTGGGATATATGATTCTTGATTCACAAACTATGTCAAGAACAGATAAAGCTATAGTTGGCATTATCGCTATAGGCGTACTTGGTCTTTGTTTAGATTGGGCTTTGGGAATATTAATGCACAAGTTGTTCCCCTATATAGAGAAGGTGTAGTGTGAAAGCATTAATAGTACAAGATTTAGAAAAGAGTTATTTCTTACAGGAAAATAAACATTCTGTATTAAATAAGCTAAGCTTTACTGCCACTTTAGGAGAGATAACTGTTCTTTTAGGTAGAAGTGGTTGTGGCAAAACAACTTTGTTAAGATTGTTGTCGGGACTAGAAGTAGCTGATGCAGGTACTATCAGCATTCCTCCAACTAAAAAAGTGGGCATGATGTTTCAAGAGGCAAGATTGATGCCTTGGTTGACATGTGAAGAAAATATAGCTTTTGGCTTACCTAAAAATTATGATAAAAAGTATATTGATAATTTAATAAAAACAGTTGGTTTAGAAGATTTTAAAAAAGCATATCCAACGCAGCTTTCTGGGGGCATGCAACAACGTGCAGCCTTAGCGAGAACCTTAGCTCAACATAGTGATATCATACTTATGGACGAACCTTTTGCAGCTTTGGATTATTTTACTCGTTTACAAATGCAGCAGGAAGTTTTGAGAATCAAAGATATGTTGGGAACGGGGATAATTTTTGTTACGCATAATATAGATGAGGCCTTGGCTATAGGTGATAAAATCTTAGTTATGGATAAGGGTAAAATTTCCCAGGAAATATACGTTCCCAAGGTTAGTGATAGGGATGTGTTGCAGGAACCTTTTATTAGCTTTAAAAAGCAAATCCTACAAGCTTTAATGTATTGAGGATGAAAATGTTTAATTTAAGATGGAACGGTACTCGTGACATCGAAAATATAAAGGAGAATTATTATGAAAAAAAGTGTATTTATGTTAATTGCTATGGTTTTGACCCTGCTTTTGGTAGTTGGTTGTGGTGGCGAGAAGCAGGAGAAAAAAGCAGAGTATAAGCCGACTGTGAAAAAAGTTGTTGCTACCTATGTGCAGGCGCCCTTAAATGTTCCTAGTATTGTACAAAAGGAACGTAAGAGCTTTGAAGATGCTTACAAAGCATATAATCTACCTTTTGAATATTCTACAATTACTTCTGGTGCTGATCAAACTGCTGCCTTAGCTTCTGGTGATATTCAACTGCTGAACTGTGTTGGTGGTTCTTCTGTACTAATATCTGCTGCCGCAGGTGCTGACATAAAAATTATCAGTGTTTATGCGAATGCACCTAAGGCTTTTAAACTTTTTTCTAAGGATGATAATATTAAGAATCCTGCAGATTTAAAGGGTAAAACTATTGCTGGTCCTAAAGGTACTATTCTGCATGAATTGTTAGCTGCTTATTTAAAGAAAGGCGGTTTATCCATGAAAGACGTAAAATTTGTTTCTATGGGTTTGCCTGCTGCCAGAGCTGCAGTTGAAGCTGGTAAAGTAGATGCTGCATTACAGGCAGGTCCTTTGGCTTATACTGCAGAGAAAGCAGGCTTACATATAGTTACCAACGGTGAAGGGCTAGTTTCTGGTTTAACCGTTACAGCGACAAGTTCTAAGTTCTATAAAGAGAATAAACCTCTTGTTGATGAATTCTTAAAAGTTCAAAAAAGCACTTTGAAATATATGCAAGAAAACAAAGCTGAGGCAATGAAGATGACTGCTAAAGCAACTCAGCTTAAACCTGAAGCCGTAGAAGCAATGTATCCGCTTTATGATTTTAATCCAGAAATTAAAGATATTACAAAACAAAACTTAAAAGAAACTCAAGAATTCCTCGTTTCTGCAGGCATCATGCAAAAAAAGGTAGATGTTGACAAGCTGTTCTTCTAAGATTTATAATGAAAAGGCGATGTTGTTGCATTTTGCACATCGCCTTTGTTTTTGTTTTAGGAGGATATGATGGATCAACAATTATATGCATTATATAATATGATGATTGAATTTTTTAGAGGAGATTCCCGCCGTTGTCAGCATTGGATTAAAGTGCATAGTCTTGCTAGACAAATAGCAATTGGCGAGGGTATGGAAGCACACGCTTTATTTGTTTTAGAAGCAACTGCAATGTTGCATGATTGTGGTATTAAACCTGGTGAGTTAAAATATGGTATAGATCATGCGCATGGTCATGTACAGGAGGTTGAAGGTCCTCCTGAAGCAGAAAAAATACTTAAAGCCTTAAATTTTGCGCAAGAGGATATAGAACGTATTTGTTACTTAATTGGGCACCATCACACCTATGATAATATTGATGGTTTAGACTATCAAATCTTGGTGGAAGCTGATTTTTTGGTAAATCTCCATGAAAGAGGAAATTCTAAGGAAGTTGTAAAAAACACCTTGAAAAATATTTTCCGCACTAAAACTGGAAGTGCCATCTGCACAGCAATGTTTGGTCTAGAATAAAAATTAACTGCTAGTTTGTTAAGAATAGACTAGCAGTTTTTAACTTGACTATAAAGCAATAAATCGGCTATAATTTATTCATTATGAGTAATAAAACAATATATCAATATATAATTGAAAATTTTGATCCAGAGAATGAGAATTTTACACAACCTACTTTGATCGATGAGCCTAATCCATCAGTTCCGCATCCGTTGGGAGCAGAGGATGCTTTTTGGTTTTCTAGTAATGCACCTGTTCATAAAAAAGGCGCTGATAATGTTTTTGCTGCATTGCAGGATTATCTTCAATATCCAGATCATGTGCATAAACAAAAGTTGTACAAGACTGTTATCAGTGAACCTATTATAGCATTAGCAGAACCTTTTTGTGATAAAATGCAAACGGAAGAAATTGATGATGCTATGTTGGCTTTGGCTCGTAGTTTTTTCTACAATGGTCAGCATAGAGGAGCGTTAAAATTTGCATATATTCTTTTTGGCTTATATGGAGTTGAAAAGATTAAAGCTGCTAATGAAGAATTATGGGCAGATATGGTGAATATTGCTAAATGTGAAGAGTTTACTTATTTCTTTGTTTTCGCTTGTACTTTGTCAAATTATACGCCTCATAAGGCTATCTGGAGACTTATAGGGTGCACTGAAGGCTGGGGCAGAGTATTTGCTACGGAGGCTGCTATTTGCGAGGACGAAGCACAGGAGTTATGGCTGATTCAGCATGGTATGGAAATTAATGTGGATTATCCTCCTTTAGCAGCTCATATACTAGAAATTTCTAGTCTACCAAAACATTTAGAGGAAGAAGAAATTAGCTATAGAACCTTTAAGGGGGCTGCTGTCATCCTTAATACTTTTCTTGTTTTGTTAGATCATTATGATGAAAGTGTGCTAGAAGCAAATCTTAACACTGCTGTTATAAGACCAGTACAATTGTTTCAGAATTTTCTAAAGCATGCTAAGGTTCATGCCATCAAACCAGAAGATATTTTGCAGGTTTTAAATTTAAGCTATGGTTTACGTAATTTGGAACAAAATAAAGGCCTCTGCATAATTGGTGACAATGATTTACATCTTCTTATAGCTACTTGTGATAGTATTATTTATGCGCAAGATTGGCATCACTATGTTGAAAACAATCTCATTAATGGTGATAGTATTAATTATGAGTTGTGCGATTTTGCATGTGAAATGGATATGGACATTTGGAAGCTGCTTTTTGATTTTATTTGTACTCATCCATTAGAAATCAAAGCATTGCCATATTTGTTTTCTTTTAATGATGAAAACTACAGGAACAGTATATTGCATTTTGTCGAATTTCACTTGCCATTGTATCGTATGGAGGAATCTGCACTCCTAGTGCCTCTAAAATATTTGGAGCACCATCCTGGTGAAGGTGAGCAGATAATAATTACAGCTCTAACATCTCTATATGACTGGCCACGGGGAATTGCCTGTGCTGTACTTAATAGTTGGGGACAGGAATATTTAAGTGGCCCTATAAAGAATGCACTGAGAGAGGGATTGAAACTAAGCAATAATGATGTAGTTACTGCTAGAATAAAATCACTGTTGCTAGATAAAACTTTTAGTATTGATGAATTAATTAATGATTAAAAAAGCTCCGCAAAATGCGGAGCTTTTTCATTATGCTTGGGTATCAATTTCTAAAAGACAATCGCCACTTTCAACACGTTCACCAGCATTGACATGGATAGTACCAACTATACCTGCAATAGGCGCAGATAAGGTGGTTTCCATCTTCATGGCTTCGGTAACAATCAAAGGAGTACCTTTTTCAACGGATTGACCTTTTTCAACGAGAAGTTTAACAACAGAACCGGATAGTGAGGCAGAGATTTCACCTAGCTTAGATTTATCTGCTTTCTTACGACTTACAGCAGTAATTTTAGCATTGCGGTCCTTAATTTCGATTTCACGAGGCAGACCGTTGAATTCAAAGGTAACTGTTCTCATGCCTGCGGCATTCGCTTCAGTAATATGATCCAATTTAATAACTAAAACCTTACCTTGTTCGATTTCAACCTTAATTTCTTCGCCGGGAATCATACCAAAGAAGAATGTAGGAGTATCTAGAACTGAAACATCACCAAATTGATTATATCGATTTACCCAATCTGTAAATACTTTAGGATACAGACAATAGGAACTGATTGCTTCATCGGTAGTCGGTGCACCAATTTCATTGAGGTGTTTACGTACTGCTTCAAAATCTACAGGCGCTAAAACTGCACCGGGACGCTCAGTAATTGGTTTTTTGCCCTTGAGAACGATTTTTTGTAATTTTTCAGGGAAGCCTTGGTAAGGGGTACCGATACGACCTTCGAAAAATTCTACTACAGAGGCGGGGAAGTCTAATACATCACCCTTTGCGTATACTATTTCTTCTGTTAAATCATTTTGAACCATGAAGAGGGCCATATCACCAACAACTTTAGAGGAAGGTGTAACCTTGATTAAATCGCCAAACATCATGGATACACGATGGTACATATCTTTGATATCTTCCCAACGGTTAATAAGACCTAGGGCTTGGGCTTGTTGTTTAAGGTTAGTATACTGACCACCAGGCATTTCATGGACGTAAACCTCAGGGTTCGGATAACATTCTGTTTTATCAGCAGCTTTATAATAAGGACGAACGGTTTCCCAATAACGGGAGAATTCATTCAGAGCACTAATATCTAATTGTGGTTGACGAGGATGTCCTGTCAATGCGTAGTAAAGACTACTAGAACTTGGTTGGGAGGTGCCTCCACTCATTGCGGACATAGCAGTATCAACAATATCAACACCAGCATCAATTGCACGTGCACAGGTATAAATAGCATTGCCACTACCCTCATGAGTGTGTAAGTGAATGGGTAAACCAACATATTCTTTGAGTTCTTTGACTAAAAGATAAGCTGCTTCTGGTTTTAATAAGCCAGCCATATCTTTAATAGCAATGATATTAGCGCCAGCTTTTTCTAAAGCTTGTGCCATAGTTACGTAATATTTAAGATCATATTTATCTCTATTGGAATCTAAAATATCACCGGAATAGCAGAGGGCTGCTTCAGCAACTTTGCCCGTTTCGCGCACGGTGTCGATGGATAAACGCATATTGTCAAGACCATTAAGACTATCGAAAATACGGAAAACATCAACGCCGTTCTTTGCTGCTAATTTAATGAATTGTTTTACAACATTGTCAGGATAGCTTGTGTAACCAACAGCGTTGGCGCCACGTAACAGCATTTGGAAAAGAACATTGGGAGCTGCTTCGCGGAATTGTTGTAATCTTTGCCAAGGACTTTCATCTAAGAAACGGTAAGCAACATCAAAAGTTGCACCACCCCAGCATTCAAAAGAGAATAGATTGGGTAGTTTACCTGCTGTATCACGCATAACTCTGAGCATGTCGGTAGTGCGTAAACGGGTTGCAAATAAGGATTGATGTGCGTCACGGAAAGTAGTGTCTGTTAAAAGAACTTCCTTTTGGCCTAGAATCCATTCATTCAGACCTTCAGTTCCTTGGGTATCTAAAATATGTTTAGCACCCATGCCAAGAATACCAGTGTATGGCTTGGGCATATTTAGAGGAACAAAATTGGGCTTAGGTTGAACACCGACATTTGAGTAACCATTAACGGTAATGTCAGCAATATAATGAAGGAGTTTATTGCCGCGGTCCATAATTTTGGGGAAAACAAATAAGCTAGGCGTTGTATCAACAAAGTCAGTGGTATAGTCTCCCTTAACAAAATGAGGATTTTGCAATACGTTTTCTAGGAATTGAATATTAGTTTTTACGCCACGAATACGGAATTCCTTTAGGCAACGTAGCATTTTAGTAATAGCAATTTGGTGGGTTAAACCATAGGTAGTAGCTTTTACCAAAAGAGAGTCATAGTAGGGAGTGATTACAGAGCCTGTGAAAGCATTACCGCCGTCTAAACGAATACCGAAGCCACCGCCACTGCGATAGGTTATTAATTTACCGGTATCTGGCATGAAGTTATTGGAGGGATCTTCAGTAGTAATACGACATTGAATTGCGTGTCCTAAAGGATGTAGGTCTTCTTGTTGAGGAATTGCAATTTCGGGGCCATGTAACGCATACCCTTCGGCAACTTTGATTTGGGTTTGCACAATATCGATACTGGTGATTTGTTCAGTTACAGTATGTTCAACTTGGATACGAGGATTAACTTCTATGAAATAGAAATTGCCGTCGGGAGTTGCCAAGAATTCAACAGTACCAGCGCTGATATAATCAACATTTTTCATTAACTTTACTGCTGCATCACAAATTGCTTTGCGCTGCTCTAAAGGTAAAGAAAAAGCAGGAGCGATTTCCACTAGCTTTTGATGACGACGTTGAACGGAGCAGTCACGTTCAAAAAGGTGTACTAAATTGCCATGTTGGTCACCGATAATTTGAACTTCAATATGCTTGGGATCCAACAAATATTTTTCGAGATAAATTTCATCGTTGCCAAAGGCTTTTTTTGCTTCGCTTTTAGCCATATCGTAAGCGGTAATAGCTTCTTCTGCATTGTGAACTACACGCATGCCACGTCCGCCACCGCCGTTAACAGCTTTGATGATTATAGGATAGCCATAGTTCTCACCAAAGTCTAAAACTTCTTGTAAGCTGCTGATGGTTCCCTTACTACCTGGGATCATAGGAATATCGGCTAATTCCGCTTGCTTACGGGCATTGAGCTTATCGCCAAACATAATTAAATGTTCTACACGAGGACCAATGAAGATAATGCCTTCCTCATCGCAACGCTCTGCAAGATGGCTGTTTTCAGATAAGAAACCATAGCCGGGATGAATTGCGTCAACATCATGTTCTCTAGCGATACGGATAATATCATCAATGTCAAGATAAGCATCTGTAGGGCTTTTTCCTTCACCAACTAAATATGCTTCGTCGGCTTTATTACGATGTAAAGCTAAGGTATCTTCTTTTGAGTATATAGCGACAGTACGAATGCCTAACTCATTGCAGGCACGGAATACACGAATAGCGATTTCGCCACGATTGGCGACTAGAACAGTTTTAATTTTAGTCATAGAATGACCTCCCTTTATTTGTACGTTACCTATTGTAATAAAAAGGGTTATATAATGCAAGCCATAAGCTAAATGTATACATTATTTTTGGAAATGGCCCAATAATATTATAAATTGTATAATTTTTAAAATATAACAAAAGACTAGCCGCAATAAACAGCTAGTCTTAATTCTTAAAATATTAACCTCTAAATAATTGTACCCAATATACTGGATAGGTGGCAGAGGTTGTTTCATAATATCCAACGCCAAGCTCAGTAAACTCGGGGTTAAGAATATTTTCTCTGTGAGCAGTAGAATTCATCCATGCTCTAACAACTGCAGAAGGAGAAATTTGTCCTGCCGCATAGTTCTCTCCCTGTAGCTTTCCTATATTATTTAAAGCTGTTACATATTTCGTGCCATCGGGACGAGTATGGGAGAAACGACTTGTTAACTCTCTGGATCTTAAAGAAGCAGCTCCTTGTAAATCTTTGGCCATAGATAATGGGCGAAGATTATATTTAGCACGTTCTGCATTTACTAAGTCCAAAACATCAAAGGCCATTTGGTCTGCTTTGAATTTTACAGACTCTAGAGAGTTTGTAGGGCTAGCAGTTGGTCTAGTAAAGGTTTGTTCTGTTTGAATAGCAGTTAAAGGTTTTTGTTCCTTTGGCTTAGTCGTAGTAGCAGGTGCGACAGTTTCAGATTTAGTAGCGGTTTGGGTAGTTGCTACTGGTTGGTTAGTTTTATTATCGCTTTCCTTAGCAGCTGGAGCGGTAGGTGTATCAACTTTAGCAGACTGTTGAGATGTTTCTAACTTAGTAGGTGATGTAGCAGTGCTAGGAGTGGTTACTGGTTGAATTTTATTTTCGGTAGTAGTTGGTGCTGTGGATTGCTCAGGAGCTTTTGCATTAGTTGGATTTTGAGCAGGAGCAGCAGATTTGTCTCCGTTGTTGAATTTTTGCTCACTAACTATATGCACTAAAACACGAAGCTCTGTCTTTTGGCCCTTGTCGTCCATGACTACATTGATAATGGTGTCACCCTCTTTTTGGAGAATGAATTGTTCTTTACCATTAACTGTTTGTGCCTTAACATAGTTGCCATCATATTCATAACGCGTAACTTCTTCCATTTCTAGGTCAAAGTTTGTACCGATGGGTAGAGTGATTTCTTCATCATAATTGTTATCTGCACTGCAAAAATTAAGCTGAGCAGTTAAACAAAGAGCTAAAATAAAAGCAGCAATATTTTTCTTTTTCATTACTTATCCTCGCTGATTTTTTGTACAATCGCTTTATCTGCAGCTTCTCGTGTTTGTTCGGCATGGAGTAGAGCCATAAATTCATCTCCGGAAATAGTTTCCTTTTCCAAGAGGAAGCTTGCTAAAACATCTAATTTTGTACGATTTTCACTTAAGATGGCCTTAGCCTTAGCATGGGCATCCTTTATTAGTTCCAGAACCTTAGCATCAATCTTGGCTGCGGTTTCATCGCTGCATTGTAAAGAAGAGTTGCCACCTAAATAAACATTTGATACAACTTCTGTGGCCATCATATCAAATTCCTCAGTCATACCTAAACGGGTTACCATGCTGCGGGCAATTTTTGTTGCTTGTTCAATATCATTGGCTGCACCGCTAGTAATACTACCAAAAACTATTTCTTCTGCACAGCGACCACCGGTAATAGTAGCTAGTTTGTTGAACAGTTCTTCCTTAGTCATTAGTACGGAGTCATTTTCGGCAATCTGCATTGTGTATCCTAGAGCTCCGTTGGTACGAGGAATAATTGTGATTTTATGTACAGGCGCAGAATGTTTTTGTAAAGCTGCTACAAGCGCGTGACCGATTTCATGATAAGCGATGACTTTCTTTTCATGGGGAGAAATAACAGCGCCTTTGCGTTGGTAGCCTGCTATTACAACTTCAATGGACTCCTCCAAATCCGCTTGCTCAACTGCTGGATGTTCAAGTTTGACAGCACGTAAAGCGGCTTCATTAACAATGTTTGCTAATTCAGCACCACTAGCACCTGCAGTTGCTCTAGCTAAAGCATTGAAATCAACATTTTCACTAAGTTTAACATTTTTAGCATGTACCTTGAGAATTGCTTCACGACCCTTCATATCAGGTAATTCAACAGGAACACGTCTATCGAAACGACCGGGACGCAATAAAGCAGGATCCAAAGATTCAGGACGGTTGGTAGCTGCTAAAATGACAACGCCCTTACCGCCATCAAAGCCATCCATTTCACTGAGTAATTGATTTAAAGTTTGTTCACGTTCATCATTGCCACCGAATTGACCGCTGTCACGTTTTTTACCAATAGCATCAATTTCGTCGATGAATACAATACAGGGGGCTTTTTCTTGGGCTTGTTTGAATAGGTCACGCACACGAGCTGCGCCCATGCCTACAAACATTTCTACAAATTCAGAACCGGAAATGCTGAAGAAAGGAAC